>CAYPRJ010000051.1:0-2591 GCA_964413095.1 Candidatus Woesearchaeota archaeon | reverse complement strand
TGTAGCAAAGATGGCGAAAGGCAAAATAAAAAAAACTGCGGAGCTGTTTGATTATTCTTGCTTGATTTACATAATGTTATTTTTTAACTTAGTACATTATTTTTAAAAAAATAACCTAACATGAGATTCCTGAAAAGCATCTTATTGATTTGTTTTATTTTAATGTTGGCTCAAGATTCCCTGGCTCAGGAAAGAAAACACCCGGTTTTTAATAAAAGAGGAAAACTAAAAGATTCTATTGATTTTCAAGAAGGAATTGAAAAATTATTTTATTCTTCTAAATGGAAAGATTTTTAAATGAAAAAGTTTCAAATAAAATTAGAAAAAGAGCAAGAGAGAAATTTTATGGAGATCAAGTTTTAAATCCTTTTGCACATCCCAATGTTGTTCCACCTAAAGATGTTGAAGCAGGACAAGAATATTTTGTTTATTATGGCTCAGGAGATGCAAATAAAAATGATACAGTAGATTGGACTGATTATGAATTAATAAAAGAAGGAACTTCAAATGATATGACTGATGTAAATGGAGATGGAAAAACAAATTCTAAAGATGAAAAATTACTTTATGGATATTTAACAGATAGTATTTCTTATTTACCTGCATATTGGAAATTTAATATTGATAGCACAGAAAAAAAAGATTGGTTTGAAAAAACAGCACAAATAGACACAACAGATCAAATTCCTCCTGGACCAAATTGGGATTGTGACCAATATGCAATACAATTTGCAAATATAAATGAATCAGGAATTGAAGATATTGCTAATTCAAATTTAAATTTAGATAATTATGATACAACTTTAAACGGAAGATTTAATTTACCTGCATATAGAGTTACTACAAGAGCATCTAGTGGTACAGGTCACAGAATTGGAGGAATTTTAATTGGAGAAGATTCACCTGAATTTGAGAATTGGTATTTTATAGAGCCACAAAATGATGCAAGAGTTTATCCAGGAGATCCAAGTATGGATAAAAATTCATATGTTAAAATTGATAGATATTGTTACACTTATGATGAAGAGTTAGGATATGTTTATGGATGTTATCCTGTTCTTAATTTTGATCTTGAGAATGGAGTTCCTTCTTTAACATGGTCTCATCCAGATTTAGTTGAAGAAAAACCAGAAGAATATTCATATCTTCATATAAGTGGAAAAGGTCCTAATGATACAACTCTTCTTTATAAACCAGCATTTGAAGAGAGAAATCCAACAATGAAAGAAGCAGGAGAAGTTAAAGGAAATGCAGATTGGTCAAGTATTTTTTATTCTGATTCAACAAATCAAGGTACAAAAGGAGATTCAACTGGACATAATTATAATATATGGAGAACAATTTGGGCAACATCAGATTCAAGCAGAGTAATAGACACAACATATAAAACAAATGATACAAGATATCCTTGTGATTCTGCACAATTGATTAAAGTAAGAGATTCAGAAAATCCAAAAATAACAAGAAAGCACAATGAATATGAAATGTTTTATTCAGAGTGGAAAGAGAATGGAATTAAAAGGTCTAAAGTTAGTGATAATTCTGATTATTGGGATTCAACTTATGTTCAAACAACAACTCAAGGACAAGATTCTGACAGCTGTAACTATTATGAATTTAGTATTAATGATTCAACTTATGCTTGGGATCCAACAGGAAATGATACAAGTGATGTTTTTGATGTTGATGTTATCTTAGACAATCATTACTGGAACGAATTTCCAGATGATTGGACAGGTTATTATTATGAAGATTTAACTCCTGAAAACACAGGACAAGCAGTTGCAAAAAATTCAGCAGAAATTGAAGTTTATGAATCTTATGTTGATAAAAATTCAACAAAAGATCCAGATTCTACTAAGTGTGGTTTTTATGAATATGAATGGAATAGAGAGTGGAGTGGAACAGACAGCATTTGCTATCAAGAGATTGGTCCTGACATTCAAAATCTTGAAACTAAAAAACCTTATTCAATTAGATTAGATAGTTTTCCAGAAGACATTACTATTGCAAGAGGTGAATCAAAATCTCCAGACAATACAGGATGGATTTATGGAACAGACACTTTACTTAAATGGTATGATGTTAAAAAAAATTGGAAAGATTCTTTAATATCTGCAAATCCAACAGATACTCTTTGGCATAGACATTGGTCAATGAAAGATATTTGTGATAAATCTAAAGATTTTGAATATCAAAAAATACTTAGAGATTTAACAATTGGAAAAAACAATTTAGAAGCAAAATTAAGAGAAGATTATTTTAGTATTCATCCAAATCCTGCGAGTGGCAGTATTGTAACTTTCAATTATGAATTAGCAACACCTGCAAAGGTTGCTTTTGAATTTTTTGATTTATTTGGAAAAAAGATAAAACAAATCAATCTGGGAAAAAAGCCTGCAGGCAGTCACAGTTTAAAAAATGATATTAATGGATTTGCGCCGGGAGCTTATATTGTTTACCTGAAGGTAGATGGAATAGTATCAGATGAGGAAAAACTGATAATTATGAAAGACAGTTTTTTGAGATGATCTGTTAATAATCCAACGCCTCCGGTGTTGTTTGTTTTTTTACTTAGCCTTGTTTTCTAC
>CAYPRJ010000050.1:0-2637 GCA_964413095.1 Candidatus Woesearchaeota archaeon | reverse complement strand
GATGGAGATGGTATAGAGAACGAGGAGGATTTATGCAACTTTACAATAAAAGGTAGTGTTAATAAAGAAGGATGCTCTCCTTATCAGTTAATAAAAATAAATGAATTTGAATCAAATTCCGAATCGGGAGAAGAATGGGTAGAGTTATTTAACCCGAGTGATGTTGATGTAAACCTATTGAATTTCCAAATTTGGGATGGACTATCTTCTCCGAAAAAGAAGTATTTATTTTCTGAGAATTCTTTTATTAAAAACAGAAGCTATTACATAATAAATCTATCTGGTCTTAATAACAATGGAGAATTCCTAACACTTTATGATTCTCTTAATAAA
This sequence comes from Candidatus Woesearchaeota archaeon, assembly GCA_964413095.1. Taxonomy (GTDB): domain Archaea; phylum Nanobdellota; class Nanobdellia; order Pacearchaeales; family GW2011-AR1; genus CAYPRJ01. Next base: position 2,304 of record CAYPRJ010000050.1, on the reverse strand, counting down.
AAAATTGATGAAACCCCTATACTAAATGATGAAGAAGGTGATAAAAGAACTTGGCAGAGAAAACCCGGTGAAGAAAGTAAATGGATTTTTGATTTAGGAACAAGAAATCTAAATAACAATGCGGATGTTATTCCTCCTAAAATAATATTGATTTCACCTCCTAATAACTCTTTCTTTAGTGTAGATAATGTTGATCTTATTTTTAAAGTCAGAGATAATAAAGAATCAAATCTTAAATGCGGGTTATTTTCAGATATTAGTGGAGATATGGAGGAACTGGAAAGTAAAACTGTATTGAATAATAGTTTAGGAAATTTTACACTTAAAAAAATAGAAGATGGAGAGTATAAATGGAAAATCGGGTGTGAAGATGAGTTGAATTACTGTTTTTCAGAAGAGAGAGTATTTGAAATAGATGAGCCTGATCCACCTTTTTTAAACATTAAAGATTTGGAATTCAAAGAGACTGATAAAGTTGAAATTAGAGTTAATGTTAGTGACCCTGACAATGATCCAATTTCTTATTCTATTAATGACTCAAGATTTAACCAAACAGGAAATATTTTTAGTTGGAATACAAATTATGATGATTCTGGAATTTATAATTTTAAAATTACTGTCAGTGACGGAGTGTTTAATAGTACTTCTGATATTTTTATAAAAATTAACAATAAAAATAGGGAACCTGTTTTTGAGAAGAACATTCAAAATCAAACATTGGATGAAGATAACACCCTTGCATTAAATATCTCTGAATACTTTACAGATGAAGATGGAGAAAATCTGGATTATTCTTTAAAAGGAAATTCTAATATTAATCTTGTAAATAATAATCTAGTCCCTAATAAAAACTGGAATGGGTATGAAGATGTAAAAATTATTTCTAGTGACGGAGAAAGTAGTGTTGAGAGTAATTTATTTAGAATAACTGTTAATCCCATAAATGACGCCCCCTCTATTAAAGATTATCACCCAAAAGAAAAAGAAATAGTTTTGTTGGAAAATACTGGCTTTGAATTTTGGGTTGATGTAGAGGATATAGATAGTCAGGAAATTAATTATTCTTGGTTTTTAGACAGCTTAAGTGTTGAAAAAAGTGAAAGTTACTTATTCAATAGGAGTGTGGGGGACTATACTCTTAATCTAAGTGTAAGTGATGGAGAATATTCTGCTAATAAATTCTGGAAAATTTTAGTTAAGGGGCCTGAAGAATTTCTATGTTCAGAATTGGGAGGAAATCTGTGTGGAAAAAAAGAAAAATGTCCTGGAAGAATATTAAAATCCGAGAATTCTGAAACCTGTTGTTCTTCTTCATGTATCCCTAATTTTGAGGATATTAATATGTGTGAGAATATTAACAGCAAGATTGATATTAAAATAAAAGATCCTGATGAAGATGATGAATTTGAAATAGGTGAAATTATTGAAGTGGTTGTAGAAATTAAAAATAAATTTAATGAAAATAAGGATTTTGAGATAGAATCTTACCTTTACGATTTAGATGACCAGGATGATAAAGAGAAATTTGAAGATGAGGAGGGTATAGGTAGTGGGGAGGATGAAGAAATAGCTTTTGAATTTGAAACAGAAGAAGATTTGGAAGATAAGCATAATTTCTTTATCTATGTTAGAGTAAAAGATGAAGAAAACAACAGCCAATGCAATGAGAATTTTATTGAAATAGATATTGAAAGAGAGGAAAATAACGTGGTTATTGAGAGTTTTAATTTAAATAAAAACAGGGTAAGTTGTGGAGATTTAATAATTGCTGATATAGAAATTAAAAATTTGGGTAGTGAAGACCAGGATGCCTACATTATACTAGAGAATAGGGAACTAAAAATAGAAAAAAAGAGCAGGGAGTTTGAAATTGAAGAGTATGGAGAAGATGATGAATATAGAGATAGCTTTAATATAAGAATACCGGAAGATTATGAAGAGAACAGTTATTTTCTTACTGCAAAAGTTATTTTTAATGGAAGTGAATATGTGGAAGAAAAAGAACTTGTATTAGAAGAATGTAAGAAAGAGATAGTGGAACAGGAAACAATTTTTCTTGGGGATGTTAATGAAAAAATAACCCTACCAGTTAAAAAACCCTCACTAATTAAAAGAATTTCTCGCGGCTTAGAAAGTGTAAATGGGGATTTTTGGTATATTGTTTTGGATATTGTTCTTATTATTGGCACTATTGTTTTTGTTTTAGTTATTTTTAAAATAACTAAATAGCAAATCTTAAAAACTCTTTTTAGTTAGTTAAAATGCAGACCAAGCCGGCAGGTTAGCCCCCTGCCATTTGCAAAC
>CAYPRJ010000049.1:0-2816 GCA_964413095.1 Candidatus Woesearchaeota archaeon | reverse complement strand
TGGGAAGGAAAAAGTGATTTTTCTAATTCAAGTGCATCAATGATAAGAAGAAAATATTACAAAGGAGACCTCTTAAAGCTTGAATTTGAATCAGGGTTCTCGATAAAATTAACTCCTGACCATAAACTAGTGGATGGAAACTCTTTCCTATGGAAAGAAGCAAAAGATTTTGAGGAAAATGAATTTGTTCTCGCTCCATTAAAAATTCCGTCAAGCAAGGAAAAAGTGTTTATTCTGGATATAATCCCTGATAATTGGATTGTTTGCTTAACCAAACATGAGAAAAACGAAATTAAAAAAATAATTTTAAGGAAATACAAAACACTTTCGGATTTCAATAAAAGATACAATATTTCAAGACATTATTTCTCAGGAGGAAAGCAAATAAAAATAAGTATATTCCGGAAAATTTTAAAAGAGTTTAAAATTTATGACTCCTGGAAAAAAAGGCCTTTAAGCTACGGAAGGAAAAAAGCAGGAGAAAGATTAAAGATATCAGAAATCACTCCTGAATTATCTTATTTAATTGGATTTGTATTGGGCGATGGAACTGTTAGAACAAATGAAAAACATTCTCTCTTGCAAATAACACAATCAACCAAAAATGAAAAACAAATTGAAAGGCTAAAGAAATTTTTTAATAAAATCTCACATTCAGGACTAAAAGAGTATAAGAGAAATTCTCAGTCAATTATCCAAAACAAAAAAGTATATTCTGAACACAAGATTCTTTATTCATGTTCAAATCTCATATGTTATTTGATAAACCATTTTATTCAAGATAAATTAAACAATATACTTGGTTTATCTGATAAAAATATGCAAGCATTTATTGCAGGGTGTCTTGACTCTGACGGATGTATCTCAACAAAAAAGTATTTTAAAAAAGGCAAAAAATACGAAGTAACACATTCTGAATTTTTAATAAGCAACGACATTGAACTAAATAAAAATTTTATGATGGCATTAAGAAGGCTTGACTGTTATTCAAGATTAATCAAAAAAGAACCTATATGCATTATAAGAACAAGCGGAAATTTAGATGTGATTAATTTATTAAACTCTGTGAAAGATTACTCTGTGAAATATAAAGAGATTCCAATAAGAAAAAATTTAATTTCGTCCTCAAGCTCAAAGACACCATCTGAAATAACTGCTGAATTATGCAGAAAAATAGCAGAAAAAGTAAATACCTCTGAATTAAATTCCGCAGGGGTTGCATCTGTTGTTTATGATTACATCAACAAAAAAAGACAGCCTTCAAGAGAACAGCTCTTAAAAATAAAAAATAGAATAACTCTTCCTGAAGAATTAGAAGAAGAATTAGAGCTTATTGCAAAAAGAGATTATTTTATTGATAAAATTGTCAAAATAGAAAAAGAAAAATATGAAGGTTATGTCTACGATTTGTTCGTGCCTGGTACGCACAATTTTATCGCGGACAGCATCATTGTCCATAATTGTATAGATGAACTTGAAAAAATGGACCCTCAGGACAGGTCAGCAATGCACGAGGCAATGGAACAGCAATGCATGTTACCTGATTTTAAATTAATGCTCTCAAACGGAAAAGAAACAGAAATAGGACCCCTCGTAGATGAACTCATGAAAAAAAACAAAGACAAAATATACACTGGAAAAGATTGTGAAATTTTGCCTGTAAACGACCTTAAACTTATATCGACAGATTTTAACAAACAATTTCCCTTAAAAGCAGACAGAGTAAGCAGACATAAAGCTCCTGAAAAATTCATAGAAATAACTCTTGCAAACAGAAGAAAAATAACAGTAACCCCAGAACACCCCTGCTGGGTTGTCAAAGAAGGAAGAATAACAACTATTCCCGCAGAAAAATTAAAAGAAGGAGAATTCTTCCCAATCCCCTCTGAACTGGAGATAGAATCTGAAAAATATGATAAAGAAAATGACGCTCTTTGCAAAATTCTCGGATACCATATCAGCGACGGCTGTTATGAATCAAACAGAGGCAAAAAAACAGGGATTCAGTTCTGGAACAACAATAAAGAACTAATTGAGGACTACAAAAACGCTGCAAAGAAATATTTTGACATAACCCCAATAACGACAACAAGAAAACACCAATTCGCAGCAAGATTAATCTCAAAAAAAGTTGTTGAAAAAATAAAAAGCATAGACGAATCTCTTCTTGAAAAAGGAGAGAATAAAAAAATACCTGAAAAAATAATGCAACTTCCAAAAGAAAACATAAGGTATCTGCTAAGAGCATTATATGACGGAGATGGTTCTGTTTCAATGCAAAAAAGAAATGGCTGCAGAATAAGTTTTGTTTCCCAAAACAGAGAGCTTGAAGAACAAATGTCTACACTTTTACTGAGATTTGGAATACAATCATCTATCTTTAGAGACAATCATTCAAAAGTTTGGAGACTCGATATCTCCGGGCAAGATAATTTAAAGAAATTCCTAATAAACATAAGTTTTTTATCCAAGAACAAAAAAGAAAAATTAAAGGAATATTGCTCACTTAAAAAAACATATCGAACAATAACAGATATTGTTCCCAATTGCACTGACAAAATAGATAAGATATTCAGAGAACTGGAAATTCCTGTAAAAAAAGAAATAGGTCACTCAATAGACAAAGGAGTCGAAAAACATAGAAAATTCCTGCAAAAATTAATTCTTATAGCTGAGAAATATGCCAAAACCAAAAAAAATCAAAAGATAATCAAGGAACTTGAAGAAATGAAAAAAATAGCATTTGGATATGCTCGCTGGACTAAAATAAAAAAAGTATCTAAAATCCCAAATAAAGATATAAAATGGGTTTATGA
>CAYPRJ010000048.1:0-2823 GCA_964413095.1 Candidatus Woesearchaeota archaeon | reverse complement strand
AGAGTATTGTGGTCAGGGGGAAGTAGAGGATTGGGCTTGTTTTTGTGGAATGTATTAAATCCCTGATGGATTTATAGATTTTCGCTTGATAGAATGATATATTTACGCTAAGGTAAAGAAGAAATAAACAAAATCTATGCTTAAGGTAATAAAGCTTAAGATTAAAAACAATAAAAAAATTTATCAAGAAGTAGTTAAAGCCCTTTATCCTTACAGGAAAGAGAAACCAGGGTCAATTTTATTTATAGTAGAAGGAACAAAAAAGAATCCTATTATAGGAATTTGTTATCCCGGGAAGAAAGTTATGCCAAGAGAATTAAAAAGACCTAATAAAAATTCAGCTTCTTGGGCCAATCTTTATGATTTTGAAGTAATGCCCTTTAAAAATGGCAAGAAGTTAAAAACACAAAGATTTACACTTGAAGAATTAATGAGAGACTTTCAAGAAAATAAAAAAGATAATGAGAAATTTTGGAAAATGATTGTAAAACTTTACGAAAATAATACTATAACAAAACAAATACCTGATTTATCAGGTATTAATTCCAAGCTTTATTTGTTAGTCCTAAAATGGATATGGATCCAGGAAGATTTTAATTATAAACTAAATTGGCAAGATGTTGATTCACCCGAAAAATATGTTTTAGAAACTAGAACTGGTAATAGGATCACAAGGGGCGCAGGAAGAGCAAAATTTTTTGCTGCCTTAATTTTGTTAAAATATTATTTTACGTTTGAGCAAGTAGAAAAGATTATCCCTCTTTATTAAAAAGCGGAAGACTAGCTGAAGTATCTTTATTTTTATTATTTGCAAGTTTTAGCTTGTATTCTTTTTTTATATAGCCATTTTTCAGTCTATCTTGAATCATTTTATAATATTTTTTATCAATTTCTGCAGAAATATATTTTCTTTTAAGATTTTTACAAACCTCTAATTCTGAACCACTTCCACCGAAAAGAATTAAGGCTATGTCATTTGGCATTGTAGATGATTTTATTAACGTTTCTGTAAGTTTCTGTGGAATTTGACAAGCATGATAAGTTTTTTCTTTACTTACGTTTTTTACGAGATTAAAATAAAACCAAGAGTAAGGCATTCTTCCCTTGGAGCCATTTTTTAAATTTTTTAATATTCTTTTATCTTTAGGATTTTTATAGGGAACTGCTACATTGTTTTTATAGAATTTATTGTTTTTGCTTTTTCGAACATGCAAAATTGTTCGGTGTGCGGTCGTGAATCGTTTTGGTGTATGACCTACATTCGTGTTATAAACCCAGGCATACTCACCGATTAAAGGGTAAAACTTATCTAAATACTTTACCCTTAAATGAGCATTTTGTTTTGGGTAATTAATCATAAATAAATTCCCATTAGGCTTTAAGACTCTTAGCGATTCTTTTGTTAATTCACCATACCAATTAATGTATTCATCAAAGGTTTTAGTGTAGGTTTTATCTTGATATTTTATTCCAACGTTATAATCCGGGTCTCCGAATACCATATCAACAGATTTATCGGGCAATTTTTTTAGCAAGCTCATAATGTCTTCGTTGAAGACTTTATTCAAATATTTTTTCAGTGTTGTTTTATTTCTCTTTTGGCATTTGCTTCTTTTAACCTTTTCAGTTTTTACTTTATTGTTTTCGGCTCTAACATCTTCATAGATATTTATAACTTTACCTTGAATTAATAGATTCTTGGAGTTCACTGATATTGGTTTCATTTTTGGATTTCTTGGTTGAAGTTTGATTTTGTTACCATCTCGATAGAATTTTTTGAGAGTAGTTTCGCTGCTATTGATTAAAGCCACAACAGTATCACCGTTTTGTGCGGTGTCTTGTTTTTTGACAATTACTATCGAATCGTCAAAAATACCTTCATCAATCATACTGTTGCCATCAACCTTTAATGCAAAGTGCTTACCGCTGCCAGAAAGATAAGATTTAGGAATAGTAATTTTTTCATTGCTTTCGTAGGTTTCAACTGGCTGGCCAGCCGTGATAACTCCCGCTAGGGGGATTTTTATCAGTTCAGAAGATCTTTTTTTTGGCTTTGAGATTTCAATTGTTCTTGACCGGTTATCTAATTTATTTAAATAACCATCTCTTTTTAATTCCTCAATATGTTGATGAACAGTAGAAATGGCCAATTCAAAATGTTTGGCCACTTCTGGAATAGAAGGGGAGTAATCATGCTTTTTGATAAATCTTTTAATATAGTCAAATATTTGTTTTTTTCTTTTTGTTAACATCGGATTATTCTTATTGGACATGTTAATTTTACTTACCACAATTAAATTGTATACCGAAAAAAAACCGAAAGTCAAGAATATCTCTGTGGATAACTTTTTCCGAAAACAAATCACAATATATTACAAAATTATGGAATAGAATTTATGTATGACTATTTAAATTAATTATTAGAAGGATGCTAAAATAAAAGACATAGGTAGGGCTGCAGATGGGGCGAGATTAGTAGACAAAGTAAACTAATATCTAATTTTAAAAAATAACCTTAAGCCAAAATTAATTTCAAGGCATGACATTTTTACTTTGGCGCGCCATGACATTATCGTTTTAGTACGACAAAAGCATGGAACTGATTTTAAATTAACAGTGAAAGTATTAAAATTAACTATTGCCTGAAATATAAAAATTTTCATATCTATCGAGAATTTCATCTCGGCAAAATAAAGGATTTGTAACAGAGTAAAAAAAGCAAAAACAGGAAAAAGAGAAAAGGTTATCCATAGGCTAATATTTGACTATATTAAAAAACTATCAAAAAGACAGAATTACTTCTTTTTTAAATCCTCAATCTGA
>CAYPRJ010000047.1:0-2882 GCA_964413095.1 Candidatus Woesearchaeota archaeon | reverse complement strand
TTGCACTAAATTTTAGGTCTTCCTTTTAGTCAGACGAATATAACAGGGCTTAAAGAGTTCGACTCTTGCAGAGTCTCTCCCAAATTTGCATTTTTTAAAAGATAGTTCGCTTCGCTCAAAATAATATTGCAAACTTCCCTTAAGCCCGATGTTCAACTCAATAAGTGCAGATTTGTAAATCCCCCGACCGCCCGCCCCCAGCTAGAGAGGGTTTGCCTTAGTGCTTCGCACAATTAGTCGCTTTCAGCGAGGTAAAAACAGAAAAATACTTCTTTTATCGGACCGAGAAAAACACCAACGAAATTAAAATTTCGCCTAACAAACGATAAAAGGTTTCATTTTATTACACCCAAATATTTTTCAGTTTTTTATTTTTGAGATGGGGCGTCCTTCGGACAAATAGTCGGCTTCGCCGAAGATTAAGTTTTTATATATGTTATTTCTTCTTATTTGAAATGACAACTTGCGATTATTGTAAAAAGAAAATTGATGGTTTACCTCATGCCTGTAAATATTGCGGTAAAGTTCATTGTTCAAATCATCTATTACCTGAAAATCATGATTGTGAAGGATTAAAAGAATATTCTTCAAAAAATGCAGAAAGATGGAAACAGAATTTTTCTGAAGTTGTTTCTTCAAAAAATAAAAAACACGAAGAAATCATAAATTATTCTTCTAAAAAGCATCACAGAAAAAGGGAACAAAAAAGAAGGGTTAAACCTTCGGAAAAGATAAAGTATTTTTTCTCAGATAAATTTTATCATTTAAAGAAGTGGCTATTAAAAAGAGACCATTGGGAATATAACTTTGATAAAAGAAAAAAATATTTATCAAAAATAATCCTAATATTATCTCTATCTATTCTTGGATTATTTTTCTTTTATTCAAGGGCAGACCAGTTTAATCAGATTAGTTTATGGATTTTTAATTTAGGAGGAATTTTGATTTTAACTTCTCTCTTTTTTGCTATCAAATATGGTTGGGATTTTTTGAAAGAAACCTATAATTTCTACAAAAGACAAAGAAAATGGATAAAGATAATAATCGTTTTAATATTGTTAATTCTAATTTGGCAAGGTTTTTCAAATGGGCAGATTTTAACAGAAAAAGCAAAAACAACTTATAGTAAAATAGAATTTTCATTATTATCTCCTTTCTCACTTTCAAAAAGTCCGGGATATAGTGGACAAGAAGTTTCATTACCTTCATTTTTTTCTGAGAATAGTTGTTCCGAAATTGAACAACATGCAAAAAATCAATATTTAAATTCTGCAAAATATAAGAAGAATTTTTGCGGAGCAATTTGTGGACAACAAAATTTAGAATATCAAAGATATAGTTGCGATAAAGAAGATAAATTTCATTGCTTTTGCAAACAAATAGAAAATGAATAAGAAAGGATTTATCATTATATGGGATTGGAGGTTTTTTGTAGTAGTTGGAGTTTTAGCAGGATTATATTTTGGATATACTTATTTAGTAGATAATGGAATGGTTACTGACTTTTTTGGAGAAGATTTAGTTGCTCATAAAATAAATCCTCAAACCGAAGTCCTTAATTATGGAAGTGGAAAAATTAATTTTGTTGCTTATGGAGGTTTAAACAATTATTTTTCCTCATTAGATAGGTCTGTTTCTTATTATGAAGGCGAAGCCCCGCCATCATCAAGAGATTTTATATTAAAAGAAATGAATGACGATTTACAATATCAATCCTTACTTCCTCTTGTTTGGGAAATAAGAAGTAAGGCGAAAAATCCAAAGGATGAAGCAAATATGGCGATAAGATTAGTTCAAAATATCCCTTATGATTATCAGGCATTATATTCTGCTTATTTGGTTGGGAGATATCCTTATGAAGTTTTGTATGATAATAAAGGAGTTTGTGGAGAAAAATCACAACTCTTGGCATTTTTGTTAAAAGAATTAGGTTATGGTGTTGTAATTTTTGAGTATTCTTCTGAAAACCATATGGCTGTAGGGATACTCTGCGATAAGGGAAATTATAATACTGATTATTGTTTTATTGAGGCCACTGAGCCAACACAAGTTGGTTTTATACCTCAAGGTTATGTTGGGGGAGCAGATATAAGAAATGCCCATCCAGATATAATTTCAATAAGTAAAGGGAGAAAATATGGAGAATGACAATTAAAGAAATTATTTTATCTATCCTTGGATTTGTGATTAGTTATTTTTTGAAAGGAGCATTTAAGGAAGCACTTTGCGAGGTCAATTCGTTTGGATGTTTTATGGGTTTTATTGCTTACACTCTTCCAGTAATTATCGTTGTTGTCTATTGGATGATAAAAATTTATCCAATCATAGAACCTTACTTAACAAAATAAAAAACTTCTTTTAGAAAAAGAAGGCAAAAGCCCCATCTTAAACTTCTTTTTAGAAAAAAGAAGCAAAAAATCGGCAAACCCTCTTTATTTAATGGGATTTACTAGCGTCCCGCCATCCACAAATCTGCACTTACTCTTCGGAATTTTTTTGCTTCGCAAAAACCACTTGCAGTTATTCCTTGTTGCTCCAAGTATTCGCAAGAGTTGAACAGCGATTAAAACTCCGCTCCGTTGCACTTCGCTACGCCCTTCATTTCATTCAGGGGAAATTTTTTACTTCGTAAAAAACTCACGAGTGCTTCGCCTCGTGCCTTTCAGGTCTCTTAATCGCGATGTTCTACGGAATTTAACAAACTTTCCCAAAAAGAGAAGTGTTTTTTTAAGATTGTGGTTAGAAACTCTTCAAATTTGCCCGCCAGTTTGTTAAACTTTCTCGCTATCGCTCGAATTTTTCCCAGCTCTGTTAGAGGGGAAAAACCGTAGAACACGGATTTAGAAGTTCGCAGGGAACCCAACACCCTGCTCACCCAAATT
>CAYPRJ010000046.1:0-3114 GCA_964413095.1 Candidatus Woesearchaeota archaeon | reverse complement strand
AGCGTGTGTCCTATTTTGGGGTGGAAAAAAGCAATTTTTATTTCTATTAACATCGCGATTAAGAGAAGTTCGGTTTTGAGGCAACCCACAAAACCGAATTTGGATGGAGAAGTCTGCAAGACTTCGGAATCTCTTAATCGCTGTTAAACTCTCCCGATAGGGATTGATTTTTAGTGCAACGATGCCGAAGGCAAAAAATCAAAGTAAATTTGAAGTCCGTCCATCTAGCGAACATAGTGAGCCATTAAGACACAGAATCAGAGGGCAATTTCCATTTATCAAAGCCGAAGGCTCATCAAATTAAAGAAGTCAGGGGTCGCCGTTTCTCATTCAATAGTTTTTCCAATTTTCCATAATATATTAAAATATGCTTTAAATGAATCTGAAACTTCTTTGCTCTTAATGTGAAAAATAATTATTTGTGGTTCATAAATTACAAGAAGAGCATTATCACTTATCACTTCTAATGATGCTGGAGTAATATACTCTTCAGGCATAACTTTTACTTTTGATAGAGGCTGATTTTTTCGGATTTTAATTAGTTCTTTTGCTTCCTTGTTGTATATTATTTTTAATTTGATATTCTTCTTGGCTCTTCTTTCATTGAACTCTTTAAAGTATCCTCCTAAAATCTCAGCACTTTTTGGAGCCCCCAAAATATGCCATTCATCATCTGATTTAGATTGGTCTAGTAATGAATCCCAGATTGTTTTTGCTCCTTTAATCCCTTCATAAATATCTGCTTCAACTTTTTTCTTTGTTGATTCAAAAATTTCTCTATATTTTGGGATTTGTTTCTTTAGCTCTGACAATTCTTTTTCTCTATCTTGAATTAATTTCTCAATTTGTGCAGGATTACTTGCATTATACTCTTTAGTATTTGCTTTAATCACATAAGAAACTAAACCCTGTTCTATTAGTTTTTGTAGGGCTTTATAGACAGAATTCCTGTTTAATTTTGTCTCTTTGGCAATTTTTCCAGCACTACTTTGACCAAGTTTTAAGAGTGCTAAGTAAACTTTTGATTCACTTTCTAGCAATCCTAATTTAGTTAGATCTTGAGAATCCATTGTAATAGTTAAGTGCTTTATATATAAAAAACTTTCTATTGTTGTATATCGATGTACAACATAATTTTATAACTTTGTTTAAGTTATTACTTTATAATGGTTAAATTGACAAATGAAATGGCTAGAAGAAATGAAAAAATTGTAGAGTTTAAAGGTAGTTTGCTATATCGTATTTTAGAAGCTTTACCTCCATATCTAAACCAAAATTCATTTCCAAGAGATTTAGAAAAATTATATGATGCAGGTATTCATCTGCCAACTGGAAGTATATATGTCTGCAATAAAGGAGCGTCTTTACTAACAAAAACTCCTGAAAGCAAGAAAGATTACATAACTCAACATATTGGCTTCAATTTGCTTATTCCAAATCATGGAAATGAAATAGTAAATGTAGGTGTAGTTGGAGATTTAAACGAAGGAAAATCAGTGGTCCTAAGGCCAGAATCTGCCTGTGCGCCATCATTTATCTTTGGTTCGCAAAGATGTAATTGTTATGATCAATGGGTATTATCAAGAGAATTGGCCGGATCTTACAATCCTGTTGATACTGATGAATTAAAAGGAAGAGAATTAGAAGATTTTGTTGTTAATTATAATCCGAAATTAGAGAAAAATCGGCAAGCTTTCATGTTAATACATATGGATTCACAAAATGGGATGGGGAGTGGTGCAATAGACAAAAAATACAATCCAAACTTAACAGAAACTGCTTTTATGCGCCATAGAGGAGAATATTCTGCTGAACAAGTATTTTCTACATCTATGGCAGGAGGATTTACATCAATTGGAATAACTCCCGACCCAAGAAAACTTAATGATAATGCAGGATACAAAATTCCTGGAATTATTCTAGATTATTTTAGTGTTAAAAAGCCGATTATTGCGTTTACAAATAATAATGATAAGACAAAAGAACTAGAAAAAGCAGGTTATATTGTCTTTCCAATTAATTTCTTTGCAAGAGCTAATAGTTCTTGCTCCCTTGAAACTGAAGATAGAAGAAAAGAATTTGGGCACAATATTCCTGAAGGTCTCGAAACCTCTATTGAGCAAGAATTTGAAAGGGTAAAACAAGAAATTGATGAAATAAATAGGAGCTTATAGAATGAAAGGTTTTGATACTGAATATACTAGAAACCTAGAATACTTCTTACAACATTCTAACGAGGATGAAGTAGATACAAAATATTTTCTTAGAAGATTCTTAGCGACTTATCAAGGTGACAGAAAAAAATTAAGATGGCTCGATGTTGGAGCCGGACCTGGGACAAAGCCAATTCAAATCTTAAAAGGCATTAGAGAATATTTTGGCAATATTGAATTAGATGTTTTAGAGCCTTCAGAGGAATGGCAAAGGAAATTAACAGAGAATTTTCAAAGAGCAAAATTGGAAAAAATTATTTCGAGGAAGTATAAAACCACTTGGGAAGATTTCCATTCCACAAATGAATATGACTTAATTACATTTTTTCATTCTGTGTATGGGATTGATACAGAATCATTGGGGAGAATTCCTCAATATCTTCCAGATAAAGGAGTTGCATGTATTGTAGTCGAGAGCCCAAATTCAGATTTACATCTTATCAAAAAAGGAATTTTTCCACACATTCATCATCAAGAATTGATATCATCCTCTGATACAATAACCGCATTTTTTGAAAAGGAGAAAATGAAATGTTCAGTTGATGAAGAAGAAACAGAACAGAGATTTTATGTTGATGAACTACTAGATGTAGCAAATCCCGACAGAATGATTCCATTATCTTTTATCTTACAAACAAAACCAGAAGATCAAGATAGAATGGCTTCAAAAGAAGTGCAGAAAAAAATTGATGCTGAGTTAAAAAAATATGCGAAGGTTGATGAACAAGGATCATATATCAATGTGCCAGACAGATTCATTTGGATATATCAGTGAACACCTAAAGGCGACCCCTTTCTTTTTAGAAATTGCCCTCTTCTATTTTTAGGACTTCAAATTTATTGAGTTTAACATCGCGATTATCCGAAGTTCTCCCCTCGAGCCGTAGGCTCAGAGCTGGGA
>CAYPRJ010000045.1:0-3433 GCA_964413095.1 Candidatus Woesearchaeota archaeon | reverse complement strand
GTGACTGTCAACTTTGGTCTTGATTTTTAGAGGATTTTAGCCGTGAAACGGCTAAAATAATTGATTGTTGCCTTTGACATTCATCTCGTGTTAAAATTCCGATATTATTTTCGACTTTTCCTTGCTTTTTATATGGGTAAAAAATTCTTCCATCTATGCGCAATCCTTTATTGTTTAACCAGAAATTTCCTTGCTATGTAATTCCGAAGAAGCATCGCATTTTTGCAAAGAGTTGCAAAAATCCAACGAGATTAAACTTTAGATTATCCAATGTTTGGTTCCATTTTTCTCTTAGTATTTTCAGTTTTGTTTCCAAGCCCTGATTGCTTCTGAATTTTTTCTTTTCTGTTTTCTGCAATGTAGCAGCATAATATTGTTCAATGTTATTATTAGTTGGATGCACTAATGGATTTTCTTGGAACAGCGTAAATTTATCAATGTCTTTTCTTATTTTCTTAATTCTTTTTTGCACCTGTTTTGGAAAGAACCCTATTTCTGCTTCCAACTTTTTTAGAATTTCCATTGTTTCTTCTTTTGTTCTTTTTAGCAAATATTTTTTCTTATGCTTCCGCCTATTTTTCTTCAAGCCTTTCCTGAATTCTTTAAATTCGGAAATGAGCTTCATCTCATAAAAAGATATTATTGTTTCTTCAGTAAAATTATACTCTTTAAAGAGCTCATTTCTTTTATCCAATTTTTTTAACTGCCTTTTCAAGAATTGTGTTTCTACTTCATGATTCATAAAAAGATCCAGTAAAAGATACTGATTATACAATTCTTGTAATGGCAAAACTTTTTTGCCATACTTGTTTAATTTTTTCGAACCCTTAAAATCCGCAATTATAAGCTTATTTAAGTGGAAAATGCATAATTGCACTTTGACATTAGGGAATAGTTCGTTTAGCATTTTGGGATAGCCTCTTGCTAAGTCTATTATGAATACTTCCTTATTGTAAGGAAGCAGTTTCATGTTCAGCTTGTCTTTCAATGTTTCAATTCTGCTATTCTCAGATTTTTCATCAAAAATTACTTTTTTGGTTACTACATCAATAACAACAATTCGAACATTAGTTTTTCCATTTACTTCCAGATACTGTTCATCGTAGTTGAAGATTCCTGAACAGTTGAGAACCTTTTTTCGTTCTATTGTTTTTGTGCATTTGAGATAAATTTGCCTAACCCATTCATAGCTTATCTTTTTCCCGAACATAGTAACAATATGCTCAGCAATATTATCAAATGAAATGCCAAAAGTGCAAAGTTGGAAAACTTCCGTATAAACTAACTGCTTATATTGCTGAACAAAAAGTTCAGCATCCCTATATCTTGTGGTCCAGGTATGACTACATTTTTTGCATTTGAATTTCCCTTTTTTAATAGTAAGACCTAATTCTTTTATGAATTTACTTTTGCATTTGTCATTACCATTGTGCAAAATGCTCCTGCATCCGCAACAGGAACAAGCAGGAGTAATCTCATGAAATTTTCCAGAAATACTAATATTGTATCTCTTTTCCTGATGAAAATTGGCAGTTGTTTGTGTCTCTAAAGGTGCTACTCTAGCACCGAAAAAGTTATTTAGTCTTGTATTATATTCAATCATTGTATTATATTCCTCCTTTTTAAGTTGTTTTATACAACTTATTAAGGAGAGTTTCTTTTTATGTTTTATCAAGACCAAAGTTGACAGTCACCTTAAATCCTTTTGCACAATTTCAGCAGGCCTTGTGCGGCTGCCCGGCCAGAATTTTCTGCCGGGATAGATTGAAGTATGTATTCCAGTCTTCACATTGTCTGCCATAATCATGCCGAGCTTTCTCCTTCCGGTATCGACAAGATTATCCTTCACTGTTGAAAGCACATTATCTTTTTCATGCCTCAGGTTAGCAGTTATGGTGCCTGCGCCAAGATTGCAATTTTCTCCAATTATAGAATCGCCAACATAACTTAAATGCCCAACATTGCTGTTATCCATGATTATAGAATTTTTTATTTCAACAGCATTCCCTATCTTGCAATTGTTCCCTATTGTGGTGCCTTTCCGGATATAGCAATTAGGGCCGATAGTGCATCTATCTCCCATGACAACCGGTCCTTCAATATAAGCTCCGGATTTTATCACAGTATCTTTCCCTACTTTTATTAATCCTTTAAGTATTGCTCCGGGCTCAACTATGCCTCTGATATCTTTTTGCAAATCTTTCAATAGCCTTTCACTGGCATTAATTAAGTCCCAGGGATATCCTGTTGGAAGCCAGTATTTATTTATTTGCAATACCTTTACATCAACATTCTTGCAGTATTGCCTTAGGATGGTGGGGATAAAATATTCTTTTTGCCCTTCTTCCATAACCAGTTCATTGTCAAGGAACTTTTTTTCAAGCACAAATCCGCCCACAGAAGCTAGATTACCTATGAACTCCTTTGGCTTTTCAACAATGTCTTGTAATAAATTGTCTTCATTAACTTTTACTATTCCAAAACGTTCTGGATTTTCTGTCTTAAATACAAGCATTGAATTTTCATATTTCATTCCTTCTTTAAGATCTTCTTTGTGCAATAAGTCATCACCATAAACCTGTCTTTTATTAGATGTTTTGCAAGAAGAACCGCATGCATGGTTCCCAATTGCTCTTTCTGCTCTACATAAGCAAGCCTGATGCCCTTGTACTCATTGCCGAATCTTTCTATAATCATCTCTTTTTTATAACCTACAATGATTATGGCTTCTTCCACATTACATTCTGCCAATTGGTCAAGCAAATGCCCAAGAATTGTCTTGTTCAGAATTTTTAATAGCGGCTTTGGTTTTGTTAATGTTAATGGGTATGTCCTTGTAGATTTTCCACCGGCCAGTATTATTGCCTGCATAGATTAACTTTGCCATGCTTAATATAAAAGGCTTATGAAAGAAAGCTTTTTAAATGAATTGCTCTCTTGTTGTTTATCTGCGAGGGTTGCAGAGTCTGGTCAAATGCGCAGGAAAGCTCAAGCTTTGCGAAACTTAAGACCAGATGATAAGAGGCACACAAATTTGAGTTTGTGCATTATCAAATGATAAGATATCCTGTCTCTTAGTGAGTCCGCAGGTTCAAATCCTGCCCCTCGCACCATTTTTTATAAAGAAACAAGCGAGTTGGCTAGAGTAAATTTGATTAAAATTCTCAATCTAATTTAAACAAAAAAACCAATGATCTCTATTAACATACCTACAAAAAATAATGCAGAGATTAGTATTGCAAGTGTTTTGCTTAAATAGACTTGGTATTCAGGTATCCTGTTCCCCTGAGTTTTTGCTTTTTCATGTATTGCTAAAACTAGAATAACTATTAGTCCGCCGGCTATAATACCTCCTAGAGCTATTATATTTATGAATGAAAAAAAATCAAAAAGATTTAAGAATAAGAAAAGGATAATAGGGGTTATTGTTGAT
>CAYPRJ010000044.1:0-3724 GCA_964413095.1 Candidatus Woesearchaeota archaeon | reverse complement strand
GCCTAGATATGCTCTTAAAACTAAATCTTTCCAGGAGAGAATTAGAAAAGAACTTAATAAAGTTCCAGAATTAAATAAGATAGAGGTTGTAGCTGTTTAAGATTGTATTGTAACCTCTGCGGGACTTTTAGATAGGTTTTAAAATAAGTTTATCCTCTTTTTTGAATGGATCAAAAACTCCTAAAAATAGCAACAAGAGATAATCTTCTTGAAATTATGAGAGAGGTTTCTCGGCGTATGCTTGAAGTTAAACAGCATTTAATTGATCCTTATGAAATAACATTCTCAAATAAGAATTTATCTGAAATTATCGGCAAGATAATGGAAAAAGTAAGTGCTGAAATCTTTACTAAAAATCTGGGTTATGAAGTAAAAGAAGCGAAAGCAGACAGAGAGCCAGATTTACTTTTTACAAAAATAGAATTACCTCTTGAAATTAAAATGACTTCTACGAAAAACGCTTGGACAGGTGGAGAGTTTAGTCAAAGACCTTTTGATTATTTTCTTGTTTCTTGGGGCGGTGATTTTGATGAGTTTTTTGTTTGTTGTGTGAAACTAAAAAAGGAAGATTGGAAATCAAATATGAGCAAAAATTTTTATGGTCCGAGTTTATCTATGAAGAAATTAAGAGAATTGAAAGATAAAATAATCCTGATAGGGAAAATTGACGAAAAAGGGCGGATGATTAGAGAAAAAGTTTAGTGCCGTCGGTGGTTTCTTATTTATAGTTGTGATAAGTATTAATAATATTACTATAATTATTCACTTTATTTGGGTCGTCTATATTGTCCCTTACATTTCTTCTATTTATACCTTTAAAGAATAGTGGGGCAAAGGTTTAAATACTATAAATAATTAACTCTATCATGGAAAATAAAGATTACAAAAAAATGATAGAGACAGCAAACAAAGCCATAGAAGGTTTAAATTTAGATGATACTCTAAAAACAAAGGCATTTGAGAAAGTGTTGGATGATCTTCTTGGAGTTAATAAAAACCAAGAAGTAATGAAAACTACAAATAGGAAATCCCAGAATAAGAAGAAACTAACAAATTCAAATTCTCAGCCAAAAAAAGAAGCAGAAGAAGATAAAACAACAGAAATAATCGCTAAACTAAAAGCAGAGGATTTTGATAAAATATATAAAATGAATAAGGGTTTGGATTATTCTTTGTATCTTCTAAAAGTTTTAAGGGAAAAGTATGAAATTGATGGTTTAATACCCTCACAAATAGCAAAGATATTATCAGATAAATTTAGAATAAAAGCAAATCAGTTTAGCATAGGAATGGCTTTAATGAAGGCGAAAGAGTATGTTGATAGGCATAAGGTAGTTACAAGAGGCGGAAGTGCTTATAAATATAGAATAATGGCAAACGGAGAAAAATATATAGAAGAAGTGGAAATACAACAAGATAATAATCACACAGGTCTCCCAGCAGAGAGACCAAAACCCGACTTAAGCGGTGAGGTCTCTGGAGATAGTTCAGAATTAGCAAACTGAATAAGTGTAGTCATGACCTGAAATGTGCTGTGGCAACGGGACAAATCAGACGCCTGTGTGGTTGGCTTTATCACGAATATTATATAATATATAGCATATATGGTCTTTTAAACCTTTTTACTTTTTGTTTTCTTTCGTGGTTTATTCCAATAAGGACTTTTACATTTAGGGCAGACAGCAGGTTCATCTTTTGTATTTCTTGGCACCCATTCATGACCGCACCGCTCACATTTAAATCCTGTTAGGGTGATTTTCACTTTCGCCATAATAAATCTATTATCAGATAGTATATAAACTTATCGTATATTATCAACTACCGAAATGTTTATAAAGGTTATATACTTAACTAATATTATACTAATAAGGTATATAATAAATAAGGGGCTCCGAAGAGCCCTTAAATTTCACCCGACGATCAAATCAAATGAAACTCAAAAACAATAAACAAGAAGAATATAAAAAAGTATCGTGTCCTTTTTGCCATTCGGAGAAAGTTGTTAAGAGAGGAAAAAGACAAACTCAAAATAGGGGATTAATCCAAAGATATGGCTGTCAGGATTGTAATAAAAGATTTGTTATTGATGACGGATTTTTCAAAATGAAAAATGCTCCACAAAAAGTAACCTTATGTTTAGATTTATTTTATAGGGGAGTTTCTACAAGAAAAGTTCAAGAACATTTACAGGCTTTTTATCCTCACAATTCCTCGCATAAATCTATTTACAAATGGATAATAAAATATTCAAAAATGATAAACTCTTTCACAGATAATCTTAAACTAAAAGTTGGGAAAGAGTTACAAGTAGATGAAATGGAATACAAAGTCAAAAAGCAAAAATCTTGGTTTATAGATTGTATTGATACTGAAACAAGATTTATGGTTTCTTCTGAATTTACAAAAACAAGAGAACAAAAAGAGTTAAAGAGAGTTATTAAAAAAGCGAAAGATAAAACTGAAAATCAAATAAAAGTATGCACTACCGACGGCTATACTGCTTATCCTGACGCTGTAAAAAAGGTTTTTGGGTATAGCAATAAAACACACAGATGTAATGTTTTTCATAATAAAGTTACTCAATTAAAAGGCGAAGGATTTAATCATAAAGTTGAAAGAATGCACAGCAATATAAGAGCAAGAACAAAAACTTTCAGAAGTTTTCACGGGACTACTGAAACAGCAAACGCAATTATGAAAGGTCTTGAAATTTATTATAATTTCATAAGAAAACACGAGGCTATAAAATGCTGTCCTTATGAATTGGCTTGTCCTGAATTAAAAGAACAATTAGGATTAAATAAATGGCTTGGGCTTATACAACTTTCAAAAGCAAATAATTAAAAATGAAAACAAATAAGATATATTATAAAGAAAAGATGGCGACAGAACATAAAATTATTTGTGGTGATTGTGTAGAAGAATTGAAGAAGTTAAAAGATGAAAGTATTGATTTAATTGTAACAGATCCTCCCTTTAATATTGGAAAAAAATATAATTCTTATGCAGATAATCGTAGTAGAGAAGATTATCTTAAATGGTGTAAGAGTTGGTTAAATGAATGTATAAGAGTTTTAAAGAATGGCGGAGCATTATATCTTTTTAACTATCCCGAAAACAACGCCTTTCTTATGCCTTTTCTTAATGATAAATTAACCTTTAAGCGTTGGATGACTTGGCACTATCCAACAAATACAGGAATGTCCCCAACAAATTTTACAAGAACTCAACACTCAATATTATTTTACATCAAAGGCAAAAAACCAAAGGTGTTTAATAAAAATGATATTGCAGAGCCATATAGAAACCCAACAGACAAAAGAATAAAAGAGAGAATAAAAAATGGGAGCAAAGGTAAAACCCCTTATGATGTTTTTCAATTTAATTTGGTAAAGAATGTTAGCAAAGACAAAACAGAACATCCCTGTCAAATTCCTGTGCCTTTATTAGAGATTTTTATTAAAGCAAGTTCAAATAAAGATGATTTAATTTTGGATCCTTTCGGGGGCAGTTTCTCAACGGCTCACGCATGTAAAAAATTAGATAGGAATAGCATAAGTATTGAGATAGATAAAAGATATTGTGAGATTGGAAAAAAGCGATTACAGAAAACTGCACCATTAAAAGAATTTATTTAATTTTTTTGGATGATTAAGTCCCGAAGAAGTAACAGAACATTATTATTTTTTTAACTCGTAACTCGCTTTCAGCGTCCTCATTCTTC
>CAYPRJ010000043.1:0-3727 GCA_964413095.1 Candidatus Woesearchaeota archaeon | reverse complement strand
TTTCTTTAACTGTTAAATCAGAAAAAACTTGTCTGCCTTGGGGTACATAAGAAATGCCATGCTGAATCAGTTGATATGTGGGAGTTCTTGTTATGTTCCTGCCCCGTACCGAACTTGTTCTGGTACGGGGTTTGTCTTTGAAAATAATCTTTCCGGAATAAATTTCGCATAAGTTAAAAATACTCTTTAAAAGAGTTGACTTGCCAGCCCCGTTTGGCCCAATTAAAGCCACAATCTCTGCCGGCTTCACCTCCAAATTAACATCATGCAGTATTTCCATTTTATTGTAGCCAGATTTTAGATTCTCAATTTTGAGCATAGTGATTAAATTAAAGATTGACGAGCTTTTTGGATATTCTTTCTAAACAGATATCAAAAAAACTAATTTTTATTTAATCTTTTAATTAGTCCTTTATTCAATTCATAAATAGCAGTGGGTATAATCGTTTTATTATCGTCCGTCATCTTTATAACTCCGGAAACTCCATCATATTCTTCAAATCTCTCAAAAGCATCTAATAAACCTTCTCGTGTGGAATCTTTCCTTAAGAAAGAAACAAGAATATTCATTGTGTCGTAACTCTGACCCGCAGGAATGTTGCTTTTTTCTCCATATGTTTCTTGGTATTTTTTTCTAAACGACTCTCTATATAAATCGGAACTAATAAATTCTAGGCCGGAGGTAAATAATTTGGTTTCATTGGCAAGATATTCATCTATTTCTATTGAGTAAAGTTTTCCTTGATATCCAAGTTCGCTAAGTGTTTTAGTTAAATTTATGAATTGATAGTATGTGCCCAAAAACACAGCGTCTGGATTATCTTTTATTGCTTTTAGTGCGACTGTTTTAACATCTGTCTCTTCTATGTTGAGTAGATCTCTGAAAAATATGTCCCCACCCAAAGATTTAAATTTATCAGCAAAAGCTTTTGAAACTTCTTTTTCCCAACTGTCTTGAGTGCCCAATACCGAAATAGTGCGCACTCCTTCTTCATAAACATAATCAGCCATTTCTCCGGACTCAACTGTTGGATCTAACCAAATTAAAAGAGGATTACGGGGATTGGGACGATTACTAATTGGAGCATAGGATGGCGTAATAACAGGAAATTTGTCCTTATCGGCTAATGGAGCGATTGTGCTCACTTCTGTCTGGGAAAGTGGTCCTATAATAACTTCCACTTTGTCAATTTTTGTAAGTTTTTCATATGCCGACACTGCGTTAGATGCAACTCCTTGAGTATCTTCATATATTACTTTAATCTTTCTACCATTAATACCGCCCTCTTTATTAGCTTCATTAGCTGCTAATTCAATTCCTCTTTGTGCGGCCTGTCCCCATGCAGCAGCATCGCCTGATAATATAAGCATTGCCCCAACTGTTACAACTTCTTCCTCTTCTTTGTTTCTGCTTACTCCATACCAAGTCCCGCCAATAATAACGATGGCAATAATTATGCCAATAATAATTTTTAATGTTTTGGACATAGATTAGATTTAAGTTAACTTTTATTTTTTATAGGGCACAAATTGTCCGTTTTTGATGGTTTTAATCATTGTTGGTTTGCTTACATCGCCATTTTCATCAAATGTTGTTAATCCAGATACGCCTGGATAATTCTTGATTTCGTACAATCTATTTTTTATACAATCTGTATTAATATTACATTTTTTAATAACTAATTCCAGAATCTTTAAAGCGTCATATCCATTTGCTGCGAATACATAAGTTGGCTCTTTATTATATTTTGTTTTATATTTTTCTATAAATTTTCTAACAACATCATCTTTACTCTGAATATCGAAATATGGAGCAGTATAAATTATACCTTCTGCTGCATCACCAGCAATTTCTAAAAGTTCTTTTCCTTCTATGCCTATTGTGCTAAAAAATTGGGACTTAATATCCAGCTCTGCAGATTGTTTTATAATAAGAGGACTTTCTTTAATAAGGCCTGCTAGAAAAATAGCTTCTGGCTCCTGCTGTTTTATCTTGGTTAATTGGCTTCTAAAATCAGTAGTATCCTGCTGATAAGCTTCTATGGCTACAATATTTCTTTCAGAATTATCAAACTGTTCAACAAATATATCCTTAGCAGCAGCACCGTAGTCATTGTTCACATATATTACTGCTGCTTTTTTAATATTAAAATTCTTAACTATTTCCGCTACTTTATGCACTTCTTCAAGGATGCTTTGTCTATTTCTAAAGAAAAATTCTCCCGCATTAGTTAATTTTGGACTAGATGCTCCAGGTGAAAACAAAATTACTTTATTCTCTTCAGTGATTGGAACTGTGGCTAAAGCTGCGCTAGAGCAAATATGACCAATTATTACTTTAACTTCATCAACTTCTATTAATTTCTTAATTGCGCTTACAGATTTTTCTGGACTACACTGACTATCCTCGTAAATAAGCCCTATATTTAAATCCACATCTTCCATTGCCAAATCAATTCCTTCCTTAGCTGATACTCCATAAACTGAAGCCCCTCCCGTCAACGGCAAAATTACCCCAATCTTAATCGCCTCTTTTTCTTTCTTCTCCCCACCAAACACAAAAACCAACCCAACAATAATTACCAATATTACAATACCTAAGATAATTTTTAATGCTTTGGACATAAATTAATTAGATTTAAGTTTTTATTTTAATTTTCTTAACATTCTACAGAAATTTCTAAGAATAACTTTTTTTATCTTTTCTCTTGGAACTTTTGATATTTCTTTTTGAAGGGCAATAGATGCCCTTTTTGTTTTTACGAGATCCGGACAAAGAGCTATAAATAGAGAACTTTCCCACTTATCACCTCTATCCCCAACATATCCTGTAACCTCAGCAAAATCATCCTCTATAAAAACTCGTATATTTACTTTATGCTTTTTAGCAATATTTCTACCTAAGTTCCTTAAAATTTCTATTTGATTTTTGGGATGATGACCTGAAAATGCAACTATATTTTTAAAACCTTGTTTTATTAACTGTTCAAAAAGCTCAACTACTACTTTTTTAAAAACATCCTCACTAAAATAAATTGTTCCCCTCCCTTCTTTTTTAGGATTCCCGCTAACTCCTATCCAAACTATCGGAAAACAAATTGATCCCGTTCTATCTGCTGCCTTTTTACATATTTCATAAGCTTTAATACCATCTGTACCCAATGGTAAATGGGAATTGTGTTGTTGTAATAATCCGAAAGGAACTATTATAGATGATTTTTCTTTAAGTTTTTTTTCAAGTTCTTTAGATAATAGTTTTTTGTATTCCATATACCTTTGTTTGTTAAATTTCTTATTTATCTTTTGAAATAATAAACTCTCTGTTGCCGACTCCCTCTCGGTCAAAATCTAAAGAGCCTCCAGCCCCTTCATAATTTTTGATAGTTTTTAGCCTTTCTATTACACACTCAGAAGAAGGTTTACATTCAATTAAAGATTTGGCAAGAAGCTTAACATCATCATATAAATATACACCTCCGCTTTTAGGATCTCCCTCATACCTTTGGCGAAATCTCCTAACAAAACTATCATCAAAAGACGCAAAATCAGCAACGATCCGCATGTTTTTTCCTAATAAATCAACAATTCTCTTGGATCCACAATCTACTTTTAAAGTGCATGCTACTGGAATTTTTGTACTCTTTTCTACATATACCTTAGAAAAGTCAAAAACATCTGGTTCATAAGCAGATAAAAATATAAAATCTGGATTAAATTTTTTAATTTT
>CAYPRJ010000042.1:0-3785 GCA_964413095.1 Candidatus Woesearchaeota archaeon | reverse complement strand
CTGGACAATCTGCTGTGATTTATAAACACCAGCAAGTCTTGGGCGGGGGGATAATAGTTTAACTATTGGGAAGTTACCCTAATAGTTTTCTTTGAATTTTTTTAGTTTTTATGTTATATTTAAATAGGTCGAAGTTATTTTAACAAGCAATAAATAATAAAAATTAGTATTTAAGGTTAAAATGAATAATTAGAATATACTTCCTAATTTCTTCATTCTAATCTTAAACCAAACTATATGAATAAAACTTCAAAAATTATAATCGGGGTAGTAGTTTTAGTAATTATTGTTGGGTTGGTTTTTGTGTTTGAGGGAGAGAAGAAAGAGGAGGAGATAAGAATTGGTTTTATGACTGATCTATCTGGACCAGCATCTGCTTATGGACTAGAGATTCAAAGAGGTGCTCAACTTGCAATTGACGATATTAAAAAACAAAATGAAGATATTAAATTAGATGTAATTTTTGAAGATGATAAGTGTTCGGGACTAGAGGGTGCTACTATTGCAAACAAGTTTATTAATATTGATAAACTTAAAGTTACTGGTGGAACCGTTTGTTCAACTGTTGCAATGTCAATAGCTCCAATAATGGAGGAGAATAAAGTTATACATTTAGCAACCGGGGCTTCAAGTCCCGAATTATCTGAGGCTGGAGACTACATCTTTAGGGTTTGGCCTTCTGATGATTTCGAAGCGATTGTTTTGGCAGAGCATGTTTCAAGTAAACTTAATATAAAGAATATAGGGATTTTGTGTGTCAATAGTGAATTTGCAGGTCCCTTAAAAGATGCTTTTTCTCAAAAATTTAAAGAAAAAGGAGGGAACATTTTAGGTTTAGAAACGTATAATGTAAATGAAAAAGATTTTAAGACTCAACTTTCTAAACTAACCACAAAAAATATTGAAGCAATTTATTTGATAACTAATCCCCCAGAACTACCAATAATATTGAAACAAATAAAAGAATTAAATTTTGAAGGAGATATCCTTTCCTATGGTCCTGCTGTGCAAGCTGAGGGAGTTATAGATTCTGCTAAAGAAAATATCGAAGGACTTTATTATGCACATCCAGATCAAAGAGATTCAGAATGGTTCCGACAGCAATATAGTTCTTTTTACGATGCTCAACCAGGATTGGGGGCAGGTGTTGGATATGACACCTTGATGTTGTTGTATAAAGCTTCTTCTAAGTGTGGATCAGATGATTCTAAATGTGTCAAAGAATTTTTATATAATATAAAAAACTATGCTGGTGCTTCGGGAAAAATTTCATTCGATGAAAATGGAGATGTTTTTATCCCTGCAGTGATAAAACAAATAAAAAACGGAAAACCCGTTGTAATACAATAACTTTATTAACCTCTTTTTTATTTTCTTTTTAAGTAGATCAATTTTATTTTAACAAGCAATAAATAATAAAAAATTAATACTTAAGGTTAAAATGAATAATTAGAATATACTTCCTAATTTCTTCATTCTAATCTTAAACCAAACTATATGAATAAAACTTCAAAAATTATAATCGGGGTAGTAGTTTTAGTAATTATTGTTGGGTTGGTTTTTGTGTTTGAGGGAGAGAAGAAAGAGGAGGAGATAAGAATTGGTTTTATGACTGATCTATCTGGACCAGCATCTGCTTATGGACTAGAGATTCAAAGAGGTGCTCAACTTGCAATTGACGATATTAAAAAACAAAATGAAGATATTAAATTAGATGTAATTTTTGAAGATGATAAGTGTTCGGGACTAGAGGGTGCTACTATTGCAAACAAGTTTATTAATATTGATAAACTTAAAGTTACTGGTGGAACCGTTTGTTCAACTGTTGCAATGTCAATAGCTCCAATAATGGAGGAGAATAAAGTTATACATTTAGCAACCGGGGCTTCAAGTCCCGAATTATCTGAGGCTGGAGACTACATCTTTAGGGTTTGGCCTTCTGATGATTTCGAAGCGATTGTTTTGGCAGAGCATGTTTCAAGTAAACTTAATATAAAGAATATAGGGATTTTGTGTGTCAATAGTGAATTTGCAGGTCCCTTAAAAGATGCTTTTTCTCAAAAATTTAAAGAAAAAGGAGGGAACATTTTAGGTTTAGAAACGTATAATGTAAATGAAAAAGATTTTAAGACTCAACTTTCTAAACTAACCACAAAAAATATTGAAGCAATTTATTTGATAACTAATCCCCCAGAACTACCAATAATATTGAAACAAATAAAAGAATTAAATTTTGAAGGAGATATCCTTTCCTATGGTCCTGCTGTGCAAGCTGAGGGAGTTATAGATTCTGCTAAAGAAAATATCGAAGGACTTTATTATGCACATCCAGATCAAAGAGATTCAGAATGGTTCCGACAGCAATATAGTTCTTTTTACGATGCTCAACCAGGATTGGGGGCAGGTGTTGGATATGACACCTTGATGTTGTTGTATAAAGCTTCTTCTAAGTGTGGATCAGATGATTCTAAATGTGTCAAAGAATTTTTATATAATATAAAAAACTATGCTGGTGCTTCGGGAAAAATTTCATTCGATGAAAATGGAGATGTTTTTATCCCTGCAGTGATAAAACAAATAAAAAACGGAAAACCCGTTGTAATACAATAACTTTATTAACCTCTTTTTTATTTTCTTTTTAAGTAGATCAATTTTATTTTAACAAGCAATAAATAATAAAAAATTAATACTTAAGGTTAAAATGAATAATTTGATCTTAAATCAAATTTTATGAATAAAACTTCAAAAATTATAATCGGGATAGTAATTTTAGTAATTATTGTTGGTCTGGCTTTTGTGTTTGGGGGAGAGAAGAAGAAAGAAAAACAAATTAAAGTTGGAGCTATTTTGCCATTTACCGGAGTAGCAAGTTATCCAGGGGAACAGGCAGAATTGGGAATATCGATTGCTACTAAAGAAATTAATTCTTCGGGAGGAATTAATGGAAAAATCCTAAAGGTTATTTACGAAGACAGCAAAACAAAACCCTCAGAAGGAGTTTCTGCTTTTAAAAAACTGGTAAGTGTAGATGGTGTGGATATAATTATTACAGCGCTAAGCGCTGTTTCAATGGCTGTTGCTCCAATTGCGGGAGAAGAAGAGGTACCCATAGTTGGAATTATGACTACAGCAGAAGGGTTTACTCAGAATGAATGGACATTTAGGTACCAGCCTCTAACTGATATAGAAATTAAACCCATTGTTGAAATTATAAGATCTTTAGATCTTCAAAAAGTTGGAGTATTGTATCTAAATGACGAACTTGGTAGTTCAGTTTATAGTTCTATTAAAGAAGAAGTAGAAAACCTTAACAAGGAAGTAGTTGGAGAGAAATACAATATTACAGAATCGAACTTTAAAGATGCGATTACTAAATTAAGAGCAAACAATGTAGACAGTATTTATATAGTGGGTTTCGATTCTCATTTAATAAATATAGCAAAAACATTGATTAATTTAGATTTTGACGGCACAATACTTTCTGCCTCTACATTAAGCTTGCCCAATGCAAGAGAAAAAATTAAAGACATTGATAAAGAAATTTATATAGCATCACCTCCAATGTATTTAGGCTCTGAATTAACTGAAGAAGCAAAGAAGTTTAAAGAAGTTCTTAATCAAAATTATGACACAGAATTAAACCACTATAACGCTATAAGTTATGATGTTGTTAAAGTAATAGAAAAAGCACTAAGAGAAGGCAAAACAAATTCAAGGCTTGAGATTAAAGATTCTTTAGAAAACTTGGAAGAATATTCTGGAGTCTTTGGAGATTTAATGATAAC
>CAYPRJ010000041.1:0-3814 GCA_964413095.1 Candidatus Woesearchaeota archaeon | reverse complement strand
TCATGGCAATTTGATGAGATATAACCCGTCTCAATTAAAAAATTATGTGTTTTTGGGATTGTCATATCATAAACATAATCTTCTCCTTTGAGAATTTTTATATCTTTTATTTTCTCTATAATTAAATCATCTAATTCAGGTAAAAGAAAAATTTTTCTCGCTTTTTTGTATGTTCTAATTGTTAAAGGTGATGATGATTTTATCAGCCTATGCAAATTCCCTCCTAAGGAGTTTAGTTTTGTCTTGTGTTTTTCAAGGAATTTTTTATAGTGAAATCCAATATATCTAGAATCTCCTTCATAATTAGTATCTTTGTGATTTAATATTTTATCCAAATACTTTTCTTTTAAGGGATGGTATGAACTAATTTCCTTAGCAAATTTTCTTTTAGATTCTAAATCTATTAATTCTATACAAAACATTTCAGAAAAATTTGTTTTAATTATCTTATTCCAAATTCCAATTTTTAAAAGCATTTGATGAATTCTCTTTAAAATAGGATAGTGAACACAATAAATTCTTATATTCGAATAATATCCATTTTTCTTTTTCTTTTCTGAGAAGAAAGCATTGCCATCTCCATCAAAATATCCTCTAATAAATGATTTAACAAATCCTTTTTTGCAATATAAAACAGGTAATAATTCAGAATCTCTTTCTGGACTTACTATACCAAAATATCCTAAAATAGATGCAAAGAGACTATTTGAACTATCTAACTCAAAAAGATTTCCTCTCACCTTTTTCTTTGAAATTTTTATTGTTGGAAATAATTCTGTATAAATCTCTATAAATTTGTCAATTAATTTTTTTTCTTTATTATGAAATTTAATTCGGGTATATCTCTTGGTTCCTCTTTCTTTAGTATTATTGCCATCAGAAGCTATTAAACCCATAAGATAAAAATGATCTTTTGTTAATCTTTTAATATTTATTATTCTTCCTTTTGGAGTTTTGAATGTCTTTAATTTATTTTTGACATCTTCATAAACACCAGATAATTTTAGATGTTTTATAGATATTGCATAACTTGAATTATTTAAAAATGCCTTTCTATCCAGTTTAATTTTTCGGTTCATTGTCCTTATACTCCCATATTTTTTAATCATAGCCTGTTTGCAAATTTCCTTGATTTCTGGTTGTTCAATTAAATAATCGTCGTCTAACATATCAGAGATAGTATATTCTTTTTCATTTAATGTAAAATTTTTATTCTTTACCAAATAATCTTTTGTATTCAATTGTCCACACTCTTTCATTTTATAACCTTCTTCAGTAGAGACTAACATTTTATGGTCAGGTGTAACAATAAACTCTATTCCAGAGGAAGTTTTTATCTTGATTAATTTATTTGGAGAAATTATCTTTTGAAAAGCAGATGGATTTTTGTAATTTATATTTTTTCCATTTAAGGTACATACATTATTTTTTTTATCAATTTGATTTATCTTGATTACCCCCTCTTTTGATAAAATCTCTGTATTTGGATGTAAACACAATTTTCTGATATAAGTTCCTCCCTCACATTCTACATGGAAGGAAATGTTTTTTCCTTTTTTCTCTAAGATATAAAATTTCTTTATCTCTCTTTGCCTTTCCTGGCGTTTAACACGAGATTTAACAGGAGGTAATTGAGTTATTTTTCCAATGAAATTTTTCTTAATAGTTTCTTTAATTTTATCTAGAGAAATATCTTTGTGGATTTTCATTTCTCCTATATATTCTTTATCTTCTCCTATAAAAAATCCAGTAAGTTTAACTGCGCGATTTAATGCTACTGGAAGAACTCCTGTAACCATTGGATCAAGTGTTCCAAAGTGTGAAGTTTTTCTGCATTTCGGAATTTTCTTCACTTTCTCAACAACATCAAAACTTGTGCAGTTTGCAGGTTTATCAATGTTTATGATTCCAAATTCTAAAAGTTCTTCAAGTTCTTTTTTATTTATACCCATTATATAAAGGAGAATTACGTACTAAGTTGAATACTATACTAGGAATATATTTTTTAAGAAATTCTTTTTTGCATATCTTTTCTGCTATTTGAACTTCTAAATCATACATTTCAATAATTTTGTTTTTAGGTTCTTCATTCATATTTTTTGATAATTTTTCTTGTTTTCTTCATGCATCCTTTCTAAGCTAATCATTTTGCTAAAGCTTTTCTCTGTTGGTGCTTTTGTTTGGAGGTTTTTCCAGCAGATTTAGTTTCATGCTTAGCTTTTTTTGCAGCTTCTTTTTCAATTTCTTTTCCAGCTTCTACAACAGCAGCTTTTTTCTCTTTTTCTGCTTCTTCTTTTTTAACTCCTCCCTCTGTTTCTTCAGGTTTTTTCATGCCCTCTTTAGCTTTTTCCATCATTGATTTTTTCTTCTCTGATTGCTCTTTTGCTTCTCTCTTAATTTTTTCAGCTCTTAACTTTTTGAATTTAATTTTATCAGGGTAATCAACCAGCTCAACTTTCACTTCATTTTTTCCAGAATCTTTAATTACTTTAACCTTGATTTTATGAGGGGGATTTCTTATTCCTCTGCTCCAAATAAATTCATTCAAATACTTATCAATTTTAATTTTATTTAAATCTCTATCATAAATTTTCATATGTCTCGCTAAAAATTCCTTGATTATTTTTATTGCTTTATTTGTTTTTTTATACCTGGGCACAACTCTTATTTTATCTCTGATTGGAATAACATATTCTCTTTCAATTTTCTCTGTTTTTGTCTCAGTTTTTTTTGCCATTTAATCATCCAAAGTGCGATTTTCTCTGTTTTCTTGGTTTAATATGCAATTTTGAACGCTTCCAATTTCTTCTATGTTTTGTTATAGCAGACGGATGAATTCTTTTTCCCATTCCAAACTTTTTCAAAACTACCCATACAGGAGCCCATTTAGTCTGCCTTCCTTTTTTCGCAAGTTTTATCTTTTTTTCAAAATTTTTTATTGGCATTTTATAATATAATAACTTCTTCAAGTTTATTTAATTGTGGATTTGATTCTATTTTTCTTTTTTGGTTTCTCCATGTTCTTAAAATTCTTGGATCCACTTTTTTTGTAATTATTATCTCAACTTCAAATTTATTATCAACTTCTTCTCCTTGGTATAATTTCCATACATAATTGTTATTATTTAATCTCTCTGTAACAGCTGTATATTTCATTTTTTTTCATCTCCAACTTCTTCTAAAAATTTTTTTCCATGTTGTGTTAATTGTCTTCCAGCTTTTTTACCTTTTTCTTTAATTATTTCTGTGAAGCCAGCTTTGTCAGATTGCTGAAGTATAATCCTAATAATTTTTCCACCACTCTTTCTAAATTTTTCAGGTTTAACACCTTTATTTTTCTTGCTTCCATATTTTGTTCTCAATCTGTTCACACCAACAATTTTATTTCTGTAAATTTGTTTTAAAATACTAGCAGCTCTTTTATACCAAAAATCAGGTTCATTAATTGGACGCTCTTTGCTGGAAGAAGATTTAACAAAATAAATCCATTCAGGGGCCTTAAATTCAGGAATCTTTTTTAGAGCATCTGCTAATTTTAAATTATATTCCTGCGCATTCATTTCATAAATTGGATTTCCCATCTTAATCAGGCATTCCTTTCGGAATTAGACTCGCCACAAATTCAGTGGCAAATTAACCTAAAGCATAATAATAAATTGTATTTATAAATCTTTCATCTTATGACTTTGGTAAAACATAAGAATTTCTTAACTTCCTGCTGTCCCACTCGTAGGTTTTTTTAGATTTAATAGAACTATTTCCGATGAGTTTTTTTGAATGAAAAATAGTTCGCCTATCAGCTCAAATTAATCCA
>CAYPRJ010000040.1:0-3857 GCA_964413095.1 Candidatus Woesearchaeota archaeon | reverse complement strand
TGCTGAGTGTCTGATAATGATTAAAATCCAATTTTTTGGACACTTCAACCAAGGTCAGATCCAGTGATTCCCGTTCTTTTCTTAAAAGCTCCCCCAATTTATATTCTAAAATTGAATGACTATTAATAGATTGAGTAGGTTAAAAGAATATTTATGAATCTGAATTTCTAAAAAAGATTTTCTATAATACTTAACTTGTCAATAATTTGAGATGCAATTATTTGACCTGTAGCGCTCTCCATTATTTTTTTTAAGGATGAGATACATTCTTTCAATATATTTCTTTTTGGTTTTGGAGATGAAAGCTGCGTTTCTATTGTTTTTAGTTCAGTTTGAAATTCTTGTTCTTCTGATTTTTTAAGATCAAGTTCATCTAAATTATTCTCAGCAAATTTTATTAAATCCTTTAGGCTTTCAATTAGCTCTTTATCATTCTTCTTTACCTGTAATACATCATGACTGTCTTGAATTATCTGTGAATTTTTCATTTCACTTATATTGATTATATTTATGGGTGGAAAGTGTTCTGTTGGTTTATCTGGTTTTGAGAGTGCATTTTCAACCTCAATAATACCGTAATGGGAAATACCTATAACCACTCCAGAATCTTCCTTAAATTTAATCAGTCCTTCTTTATAGAGGTATCGTATTACGTTAGATGTAAAATTATTACTAAATCCTAAACTTTTTCCTAGTTTATAACTTTGAATGTCTTTGTTTTCATCTGCATCAGATAAATTATAGACTTTAAGAAGAAATTGAAATCTTTTTTGCTTGATTTCTTCAAAATTCATTTTATTTTCACTCCTTATTTGGAATTCATTAAAGATTTTTTTAAATTCTTCATTGAATTTTTCAATATTTAAATCAATTCTAATAAGTGCTTGCCATCTATGCCCATCGTTTAATATTTTAAAAGTTTCTATGATTCCTTTTTTCTCCAGAAATTTAGTGGTTTTCCATCTCAGATTACAATATATATCTCTCATTTCAGGTGAATCTTTAGGACAGAGTTGAGGGAATCTTATTTTAGTCTTCATCATTGGAATTTGAATAATATCAGATAAAATATCTATTTCATTTTTTATATCAATCATTATGTCTATTACAGAAAGAAAATTATCTTCTTTCAGACTATCAAACCAGCTCAATATATTCTCCTATTTTTGTTGTGTACTTTCTAAATATTCCTTAAATTCTTCATATTTAAATATTTTCTTTTGGTAATTTTGTATTTTTTTCAATTCCATTAGGAAATCATAAAAATTTTCATCTCTAATTACAAAAATATCACTCCAGCATAAATAGATAGTTTGCTCTAAATCAGCTCCATCTGGATTATTTTTCCTTCCATATCTTTCAGTTTTCATAGCTCTTCTATAAAAAATTAGTAAAAATGTGTCTAATTGATATTTCCAAAAGGACTCAGGATCTTTTATAATTTCAAGGATTGTATTTTCATCTAGATTCAACTCTTTGATTCCCAATGATTCACATGTATTTAAAAAAAGGTTAATCCATGCTCGGTTCATCCTCTCATCATAACTATTTCTAAAGTAAGTCTTTACATCAGGAATGGTCTTAAATCCTTTGTCTTCATATAACCATTTTCGGCCTTTAAGAGCATAATTATCGAGCACTTTACCCGAATCTTTTAGTTCATTCTTGCAGATTTGATCAGTTTTATTATTAATTATTACTGGCAGATTCACTTTTATATAGGTGTTACTTCCTTGAATGGCTTTAACTGTATCTCTTAATAGCATCCTGTATGGTTTTAAGGCATGATACCGATTTCGTATCTCATTGTATATGTTTAACAAATTCTGCTTTCTTTCTTCATTTGGTGTTTGTAAAATTTCGCAAAGATTTACAAGACTTGGAATGACTATAAGTCCCATTTCCTTGATATTTTCTATAATTGAATTTTTATTTTGGTCATCAAGAAGGCTATTATAAATGCTCGTATCAAAATAACAGTTCATTTTAATATCTCTATTTTGCGATTGATTTGTTTATGTTATTTTTAGAATCGTTTTTATCAATTCCCCATTTTATGAATAAATTCATAGTAAATAATACAAAGATAGAATAGGTCAGGTCAACAGAAAAAAACATCAATGAGGATAGTATTTATGATGGACGTAAATAAACTTTTTTCCCTTTTTAGGCAACAACGATCATACAACTACCTTTACTTATTCCATGAAATCCCTGAGTCTCTTATTAGTAAGTTCTGCGCATTCGCTGAGAGTGACGATCTATTCACATACAGCATAATGAAGGAGCTTGCTAGAACGAATCGCCTCCTCCCTACCCTCTTGGTCTTCTGACCTTGATATCTCAATTAGCGATTTTTATTCTGGTATGACTGAACTAAAGTTTATATTCTGGAAAATAATCGGCAAGGTTTTTCCCATTATAATAGACATCAGCTACAAGTCTGCCCCAATCATCTATAGTTTGGGCATTTTTAATCTCTACTTTATTATGTAAGATTAACTTTTTAAGTTTTTCTTTAGCTTCCTCATAGCCTGGATCTCCTTTTTCAGGAGTATTATATCCAGCGGCTCGGACAGTGTCTCCACTCTTTTGATTCCATTCCCAACCTCCTTCAACTTTAAAAGAATCTCCATCAATTACTTCGCTTACTGTAAATTCTGCCATAATTTTTCACCTCCCCTTAAATACTGACTAGTTCCCTTCATAAGTCTAATAAAGTAAAAAAATCTTTCTATATACTTTTAGTCTAAAATAAAATGAAAATATTGAAAAAACTTGGATTTGTTATGACACTATTATAAAAAAAACCTCTGGATCGTAACCCAGAGGTGGCTAGTAAGATTATCTTACCAGGGATGATTGAATTATTAAATTAGTACTAGATCAAATATTTGTCAAAAGAACAGATTATGCAATTCTATTTTGTTTCTAAAAATGTTTAATTCTTCACTCTCTTTGTTTTCATAACTTTTCCATACTATATAGGAAATCCAGTCTATAAATTTCAGGTTTAACGCTGTATGACTCTCTAAAGGATTGTATTCAACGATAGTCTTAGAATTTAAATCAAACCAAAGATTTATTTGTAAATAATCTTTTAGGCTGTTACCACTTTTTACTTTAATTGATCTTTTATCAGGAATAAGTGTTATTATTTTTTGGTATTTTATCTTTTCTAGAAGAGCCAATCCAATCATATAATTGTATAACTTATTTTGGTCTTGACGGATGTGTTTTTTAACTTTTTTTTTATTTACGGTTATTGCTATGATTTTGATATCATTGAATTTTTTTAATAAATTTAATGTTCGATTTGAAATGTAAACTTGATCATTTTTTGTTAAGGTATTTCCTTTAATTTCATAATTGGATGGAATCCTTCTTTTCTTATAAAATTTTCTGACAATCCTTTTTGGATATTTGGATAATTCTTTAGGAACTAATAAAAAGGTGATTGTCAAAAAGCGGCTTGATCCCCCTTTTCTGTAAGGTTTTTTGAATGAAAAACCAAGATCCCCACTTTCGTCGAGATAAATATTCATAGATAAAAAAAATGCGGTCCCTGGAGCCGGCATATTTAGAATATGCTTATGACACCCTGAGGGCATCACGGCTATTCCAGGATTTACCCGCAATCATATAGTAGGTTTTTGTATAAAAAAGTCAAGAAAATAATGTATCTTAGAACCATATTGAGTTTCATCTCATTATATCTAACGTTGTATAGTGTGAATAATTCTCATTTTGCACGAAACTTTACAGAATAATCCTCATTTTCGTCATATCCGTACTTTCTCATAAACGCAGGGATGGCGCTGTAGCTTTCATCCACATAGTCAGCCAGTTTTTCTTTG
>CAYPRJ010000039.1:0-3910 GCA_964413095.1 Candidatus Woesearchaeota archaeon | reverse complement strand
GAGAAAAAAGGAAGTATATAAGGTTAGGTAGTGGTGCTAATGGCGGCGTTTGTTTAAAAAGATAAATTTTAAATATTTCTGACTTTATTTTAGCTCATGGCAAAGGACATTTTTTCAATACCTAAGGATCTGCCTAAAGCACTGGGTTTAAAAGCCTCATCAAGGGAGCCACTGCCTGCTGCAAAGAAAAAAGCAGTCAGAGAAAGAGCTAGGAACACATGCGAATTCAGAGGATGCAAACAAAAGACAAATTTGCATTTTCATCATAAGAATATGAAAAATGATGATAATAAGCTCTCAAATATAGAACTTTTATGCCCAAATCACCATGCTAAGAGGCATGCAGAAAAGCGGAGAAAAGTCGTTTCCCGGGATCTTATCACCGGCCAAAAGAAAACCAGATTTGTTAAGAAGGCAAAAAAGCAAAAAAGCAAGAAGAAAAAGAAAGCTAGAAAAAAGTATTCAGATCCTTTTGGACTGGACTCATTCAAAATACCAAAATTCAAGTTTTAGCTAAAACTCTACCCTGTCTCTTTTCTTGGGCTTTCTCCGGGCTTTGAAATTTACACTCTCTCCGCCTCTTGTCTTAAAAGACACAGGCCTTTTGGTCTTTGTTTTCTTCTTCCGGGCTAAAAACAAAGGCATAATATATTAAGAAAGATTTAGATTTTTAAATATTGTTGTATTTGTTACTACTACTTTAAAATTTAAACAGATAAATAAACTGCTTTCTTATGCCTAAAAAGCTGGTTAAATTTAAAGGGTATACTGTAGATTTCAGACTTAAACAATTCAGAAAAGTAAATAATTTTAATAAAAATATAGAATTCGTTGATTTTGAAAGCGAGAAAGGAAGAAAATTGCTTAAACAATTCTTAAGCAGGACTATAATCTTTTTTGATCATTGATTTAAAATACTCCTCTGTGTTTTTGTCCATGAAATAAACATAACAACCTTTATGAGCCCTTGAAAGCAATACTCTATAAACATTTTTAAGGTGTTCTGTAAAATTGAAATTTCCTCTTTTAGCCGTTGTATCGTATGAATTCTCAGGTTTAGCTTCCCATTCCTGTTTCTCTTTGTTCCATACCAGATCGTTTCCAAAGATTACTCCTATATAATCAAATTCAAAACCTTGAGATGTATAGACAGTACCAACTTGGTCCATTCCGCTATCGTCGGTTGCCCATTTCCAAAATTGATCTTTTCTTTCCCAAGGCATTTCAAAATCCCCTATCTTAACATCTTTAACCAAAGATCCATCAGGTTTTGGTTTACTCCAAGGCCAGCAAAATCCAGCAACAATTCTTGCAGAGTTTTTGTTTTCTTTATTCATTTCATCTACAGCTTTCTTCAGATCGTGAGGATTATCAAATATTTTAAATTCCATTTTATCTTCATCGGTTAAATATTGCATCTCACTTTTTCTTATTCTAAGGATATTTTCGATCCATTGTAAATATGAATCAGAACCACTACATCTGAATTGTGTTTTAAGTTCAAATTCAGGAATGTTAGTTACTCCAAATTCTCTTGCGGTATTCCTTATTAAATCAACATTTCCTATCTCCGTAGGTCTAACTACCTGATATTCATCTATAAAAAATATGGATAATCTGGCTGATTTAATCAGTTCTTTAATCTGAGGAGCTCCAGTACGCTGACCTTTGGGGGTATATCTGTTCTCGCTTGTTTTTCTTATCCTGTGTGCCTCATCACAGATTAATACATCAATTTCATTCTCTTTATGCTGCATAAAACTATTAAAAAACCTGAATTTCTTTGAAGCTCTTATCCCTAGTATTTTACGAAGGGTGTTTGTAAATGCTGATGAACCTGTTGCGTGATAAACATCTTTTCCTTTTCTGAGTAATTCAGCCATCACTTCAAGGGCTATTACAGATTTCCCTG
Organism: Candidatus Woesearchaeota archaeon; assembly: GCA_964413095.1. Lineage (GTDB taxonomy): Archaea > Nanobdellota > Nanobdellia > Pacearchaeales > GW2011-AR1 > CAYPRJ01. The sequence goes on along the minus strand of CAYPRJ010000039.1, from coordinate 1,998 downwards.
TCCCAGGGCCTCCTTTAACAATTATTACAGATTTCCCTTCCTTTTCAGAAAGTGTTTTTGTTTTGTGCATTATAGAATTATAAGCCGCTATCTGGTCATCTATAAGGTTAAATACTCTCTGTTCATTTATCATTTCTCCGATATGTTCGAGAAGTTTTTTTGAAGCTTTTATCCTGCTATTTATAAATCGGTTAAATACTTCTAGGCCTGCTCCTTTGTTTAACCTTTTTTTAAGATATTCACCTAGATTTTTAATATCCTCTTTAGCAAATAAAGGAAACCTAGTTACAGCTTTCTCAAATCTTGGAAGAAAAAGAACCCCGCTATCATTCTTCAAATAATTATGGCAGTAAGCACACGAATTTAAAGTGATAGAAGGCTGTTCCCTAAATATAACCATAAAATCTTGCAAATCGTAATGATAACCTTCAACCTGTAATGAAGGGTGTGCCTGTTCTTTTTTGAATCTTCCATAATTAACAAGAACATTTCCTTCTGTTTCACAATCTTCTACATTCTCATTTGACCATTGTTTAAGCTCTATTAGTATTATATTCTCTTCTCCCCCCTCATCTTTCCCAAATAGAAGAACATCTATTCTCCTAGTGGAGTATGGTAATTCATATTCTACTACTATCTTGTTTTCGTAAAGTTCAGAGTAATCCAAAGCGTTTTTAACAAAATTTAATGAATTATTCCAAGAATTATATTCAGAAGGACTAACTTTTCTGCCGTAATAATCTTCATAATTTCTTGAAAGTATATCTCCTATCTTATTCTGCACAACATCGTCTCTGAATTGATTTACCGTACTATCATATAATCTCATTTTCAAAGTTCGTTGTATTTTTTATTGGACCCTTTTGCTTTCCCCACAGGATATTTTTTGTCATTCTTTTTGATTTTTTTATCAAGTTCTGTTGCTAGGTCAATATCATATATTTGAGCAAGTCTTAGTAAAAAATACAGAACATCAGCCATTTCCTCTCCTATTTCTTCTCTCTTGTTTGAGTTTTTAAGAAGCTTTTCTACTTCTTCTCCGTTTTTCCATCTAAAATGTTCAAGTAGTTCTGAAGCCTCAGTAATTATCCCAATAGCAAGGTCCTTCGCATTGTGATACTGGTCCCAGTCCCTTACTTCACAGAATTGCTTAACTTTTTCTTTCAATTCGTTAATGTTTGTTTTGTGGTCCATTTATTTGCTGTATAAAATTACGATTTTAAAAACCTACCCTTTCCCCCACTCACAAAACCCACAGCCAGCCGAAGGCGTTGGAATTGGACCTTCAAGGGTCTCTATTGCTTTCCTGAATATTTCCTCGGCATTCTTAATATCAACTTCCATCCTTACCAGCTCGGTGTCAAAAACAACACTTCCGTCCTCGTTCACGGACTTTGGATAGTAGAACAATAAGTAAGCGTAATCCTCTGTCTCATACCCGTTCTTGCGAAGCAGGAAGTTATAGATGTCCAGCTGGTCCTGGTAGTGCCCTGCAGTGTCTTCCTTCAGGGGGTACCCCCTTGTCTTGTAGTCAAGCACTATGAGCTTCTTTCCCTTCATCAGGAGGTTGTCAACAGCCCCCCTGAAAATGTTTCCCTTCCCGTCAGTCCACTGAATCCCCCTGAGGTTGTTCTGCCAAATCTTCAGCTTTTCCCTGTCATCAAACAGCTTGCATCCTGTAACGCACTCCTGCTCTCTCAGTTCAGGGGGAAACTCTCCTCTGTCCCTGAACCTGTCAAAATGAATCTTGAGAATCCTGTCCATCCCCCCGGGAAGCGAAGGGAACGGGCCTGAAGGCCTTTTCATCCCCTTGTTGAAGTGGAGCCAGAAGCACCTGGGGCATTCCTTCAGCAAGGTGAGCGATGTGGGTGAAAATTTGTAGGTCATATGAAAAAATGTTTTTTTCACATTTAAATACTTCACGGAAAGGGTTCCAGTGAATGGAAACATTTAAATACTATCAAATCCTATTGTTTGTTATGAGGACTGTTCAGTTTA
>CAYPRJ010000038.1:0-4014 GCA_964413095.1 Candidatus Woesearchaeota archaeon | reverse complement strand
AGTCTAAATCTCATTCTTCTTTTAGAAATGCTCAAAAATGAAACATTTTTGGCACCCTGAAAATCTTTGATTTTTTTGGAAGAAGTAAAAGGGTGGTGGGGAGGTTAAAAATGACGAGATACACAGAAGCGGAACAAGAAAATAGAAATTTTAGTATTGAAGAGTTTTTGAATTTTGCAAATCCATCAAAACCAATTCCATTAATATTTCATCCATCAAGAGCGAATGATTCTCTTGGAATAACAGATGACAAAACTTGGTTCGATATCGTATCACACACTATTGATACTGTTGAAAATTTAGGATATTTCGCTTTCCCTTTAGGAATAGAGCGTATGGCAGATTTTGTTGATCATGATGGAAATGTTATTGAAAGGAGGACCGAATACGATAAGTTTATCCAGAAAGCTTCCAGATTTCAATATAAAAAAATTAAAGAGATATTTCAAATAGAAGATATAGCTTTATATGTCCCAGGATGTTTTTGCTGTGGGGCAGACCCAACTATTTTAAGAGATTATCATAATGGTAAATTAGGTTTTGTGGCTCCAAGTGAACATCTTTTGGGGTATGGTTTAGATAAAGAAAAATTTATTCGTAAGGGGTGGGTTGGTGAAGGAGAAACAAGAGCATTACCACAGATTCATCCCAATCATTGGAACGACACAAAAGGAAAACTTGCAGTTAAGGATATCTCTCAAATTAAAGAAGAAGTGAGAAAATATTTTGCACCTGCTGAAGAAGGAAACTTTTATAGGATTTTATTAGATTTAGATTGAGTTAAAGACTTCTTTTTATAAAAAAGAAGCAAAAAAGACGGCGGCAACCCCCATAAAAAACAATAGACACGACGACTTTGCTTTTTTCGGACTTCGTCCGAACGTTGCACTAAAATCCAACCTCTATCGAGGGAAACTAACAGGAATTAAGTGAAATTGCCCTATGCCCGCTTTATAATTTCAGAAGATTTATATAAATAGTGAGTATCTTCTATCTATGGGATTAAAATATAAAGATAAAATAAGAATTGAGAAATCCGTAAATTTAGTAGAACCAAGAGGGAAAATATTAGATATTGGGTGTAAAGATGGGGAAATAAGTAAATTAACCAAAGATAAGAATAACTATGTTTACGGTGTTGACCGTAAGGTTAAAGCTCTTCAAATTGCACAAAAACGTGGAATCAAAACGAAAGTATGCGATTTAGATAAGAAAATCCCTTTTCCCAAAAAAACTTTTGATGGTGCAATTTGTTTGGAAGTAATTGAACATATCTATAATACTGATTTGCTTCTTAGTGAAATAAATAAAGTTCTAAAAAATAATGCTTACTTTGTCTTAAGCACACCAAACATCTGTGCACTTAGAAATAGGCTAAAAATTTTATTTGGAAAACAACCATGTTATTTTGGTTTCTCTCCTTACTATAGTAGGGGAGGATTACATATCAGAGTTTTCAATAAAAATTCTCTTATTAAATTATTAGAAATACATGGTTTTAAGATAGAAAAAATAATTGGTAACTTGATTTGTTTTTCTCCATTTAAGTATGAACCAACAAGATCAAACTCTATAAAATTTTTAGCAGATATATTTCCCTCTTTCTCAGATTATTTAATTATAAAAGCTAGAAAAATAAAAGAAGATACTCACAAAATATATTATCCATTAAAAACTTCTGAAATGCCTAAAAATCGGCGGGTTTAGGGCAACTCTCCCTCACTTCGTTCGGTCGGCACACTGCGCTCTCGCCTTCGGCTCGGCTCACTTAACAGGGCCCCCGATGGTATATTCAATTTTTGGATTACTTAAAACAAAAAAGAGAGAGGGGCGTCGTCCTACGGGCATATTCACTCACTTCGGTCGATATTTATTAGAAGGGGCGTCAAGATAGTCTCTTTCTGATCTTGATTGCTTAAGGTTTAGCTTGCTCCCAAAGGTTATCAAAAGCTAATTCAAAGGTTTTTGCAAATGTTTTATCTTTAATTAAAAATCCTACTGGGTTCTTATTATTTACATATTGCATAAAGAATATATCTTTTACTATTCCCCATTCAGCCTCATTTTTAATATCCATAAACCTTATTTTAACTAATTTGTCTTTTGTTCTTTTTTTTGCTAATGTTGTATCATCAAGAGGAAATATCATTCTTTCTTCTACTTTTTTTCCTTTTCTAATTTTTTGATGTTCGTCATAAAAACCCACAAGAATTTCATAACCTCTTTTTATAGGAGTGTGTATTTTTATTATATTGTTTTTGTCCATCGCAGAATTTATTTCATACCACATGGCTTTTATGCCTGCTATGCCTTCATAATATTTGTAGGTAGATTCTTCTTTTGGAGCAGATTCCTCTTTTACTCTTGAAATATACTCTAAAACTTCCTTTTTTTCTTGTTTTAATTCTTTCTCTTTTTCAGTAAATATTTGTTTAAGAGATTCAATCGGTGAAGGCATAAATATTTTAGTATCATTCTTCATTTTGTATGATACTAATCCCTTCTTTTGCATAGATTTCAATAAACCATAAATATTAGAGCTGGCTATACCTGTTTCCTCACATAATTTTCCAGTTTGTGTTTCTCTTAATCTTAGAAGTGCTAAATATATTTTTATTTCCTGTTTTTTAAAACCATTATTCATCAGGATTTTTTCAATTCTTTCCATAATACTATTAATGTATAGTAGCGAATATTTAAATATATCTATTTATTTCCCATTTTAACAGAAATAATCATGGATACTGATAAAAAAACAAAGTTTATTAATAAAATAACTTATAGTATAATAATAACTAATAATTAACTAACGAGGTCATTATGATGCAAAAACAAAACAAAATTTACCTGGGAATAGGAATTGTTGCTGTAATTACCCTTGCCACTATTGCAATGCTTTCAATTCCAGAAGGCAAAGAAACAATCAAAATCGGAATTGTAACTCCCTTAACAGGAGATGCCAGTTTTTGGGGGCAATCTTCTCTCGAAGGTATAAATTTGGTGGAACAGGATCTTAAATCTGAAGGAATAGAGGTAGAATTTATTTTAGAGGATGGAAAATTAGACACTCAACTATCACTAAGTGCAGCACAGAAGCTTGTAAATATTGATGGCGTTGATGCAATTTATGCAGAATTTACCCCTGCATCAATGGCGATAGGGTCTTTCTTGAAAGATAAGGACATCCTATTTATGTATGATGCTGCAATTGAATCTCCCTTAGAATACTCTGAAAATTATTATAAGACCTATATCGATTATAAAGCCAATTGTAGAAAGGTAGCTACACATCTGAAAGAGGAAGGATTAATTGATGTTGGTTTATTAAAAATGAATTTAGAATTTGCAGAATTATGTAAACAAGGACTTGATGAAGTATACCCTAATTTACAGATAGAAACATATAATCCTGGAGAAAAAGATTTTAGGACTGCATTATCTAAGATGAAAAATATGGATGCCATATTTAATCCAGCATTTCCCGGAGAAGTTCAGGCATCGCTAAAACAAATAAAAGAACTGGGAATAAATGCAAAATTTATAACAAATTATGACGCTTTACAAGGAGGATTTACTAATGAAAATCCTGAATTAATGGAAGAAGTTTATACATTTGGATTTCCAGATGTATCAGAACAATTTTCTTCAAGGATTAATTCAAATATTGCCGCTCCAGAAGCAGCAGCCGCTGCTTATGTCCACCTTAAACAAATGACTAATGCAATAAATGATTGTAATGGCAATTCCGATTGCGTGCAACAAAGTATGGATAATGCAAAACCCTCTAACATTTTAGGGTTTAAAGGATTTAAAGATAATATTGCAATTTTTGAGATGCCTATAAAAAAATGGAGTCAGAACAGGTTTGTATTAGTTAAATAAGCGAAACCTTTTGCTTCTTTTACTTTATGGCACTTCGTGCTTGACGGACAAATTCTCAACTCTGATTTTTTGCCTTCGGGAACGTTGCACTAAAATCCAACCTCTATCGAGGGAAACTAACAGGCTGCAGAT
>CAYPRJ010000037.1:0-4229 GCA_964413095.1 Candidatus Woesearchaeota archaeon | reverse complement strand
CTAAAATAAAAAAAGTATCTAAAATCCCAAATAAAGATATAAAATGGGTTTATGATGTAACAATTGAGCCGCACAGAACATTTATCTCTAACAGCATGATTCTTCACAATACAATAACAGTGAGCAAGGCTAATGTACAGGCAAAGTTAAGAGCAGTAACATCTGTTTTAGCAGCAGCAAATCCTAAATTTGGAAGATTTGATCCTTATCAAAGCATAGCACAACAAATTGACCTTCCTCCTACTTTAATAAACAGATTTGATATAATTTTCACATTAAGAGACGTCCCAAACAGAGATAAAGATGAAAAAATAGCAACTCATGTTCTTCATGAATACCAAAAAGAAGGAGAAAGGATGTTAATTCCAAGAGAGCTTTTAAGAAAATATATAGCTTATGCAAAACAAAAAATAGAACCAAAATTAACAGATAAAGCAGTTGAAGAAATAAAAAGATTTTACATTGAATTGAGAAATCGTCCTGTTAGTTCAGAAAGCGCATTAAGACCAATACCAATTTCAGCAAGACAATTACAAGCTTTAATAAGAATGTCAGAAGCTTCAGCAAAAATCCGCTTAAGTGAAAAAGTAACAAATGAAGATGCGCAAAAAGCAATAGAAATAATGAAATATTATTTAACTCAGGTAGGTTATGATTATGAATCAAAAACATTCGACATTGACAGAATATCAGGAAAATATTCCTCATCTCAAAGAAATAGAATTTTCACAGTAAGAGATACAATAACCCAGTTAGAAGAAAAATTAGGAAAAATGATTCCTATAGAAGAAATAGAAAAAGAACTTGAAGGAAAAATGTCTAAAACAGAAATTGAAGAAGCAATAAACAAACTAAGCATTTCAGGAGATATTTTCAAACCACGAAGAGGATATGTAGGAAGAGCTTAACACCATAAATCTTTAAATAAGCCAGAGAATTTTTTTATAAATGCCAGATGAAATAATCAGATTAATAGAAAAAGAAGCAAAAGAGTATCATAGAGATATGCCCCCCTCACATGATTGGAGTCATATTGAGAGAGTACTTAACCTAGGATTAAAAATAGGTGAAAAAGAAGGCGCCAATTCTTATGTTATAAAATTAAGTTCATTATTGCATGACATAGGAAGAAAAAAAGAAATGGAACTTAAAGGAAAGATTGATCATGCAGAGCTTAGTTCAGAAATAGCAAGAGAAATTTTGCTGAAATATAATGTAAATAAAAGTATCGTGGAACAAGTATCGCATTGCATCTCATCCCACAGATTTAGAAACAGCCATAAACCAGAAACAATTGAAGCTAAAGTATTATTTGATGCTGATAAGTTAGATAGTATTGGTGCAATAGGCGTTGCAAGAGAATATGTATGGATTGGAGAAATAGGAGGGAAAATTTATTCTGATAAAAATTATTTAGGAACAGGTTATGAAAAAAATCATAGTGGATTAACAGAATATTTATTTAAACTAAGCAAGATAAAAGATAAAATGCAAACAAAAGAGGGTAAGAGAATTGCAAAGATAAGGAACAATATTATAGTTAATTACTTTGAAAATTTAAAAAAAGAAATTCAGGGAGAACAATAATGCCTTCACAACAATTTAAAAGAAATATAGCATATAAATTAAGAATAGGAGATATACTTGTAGGAAAACCAATAATAGACAATGAAAGATTTTCTTTTTTAGAATTAGGAGATAAAAAAATTGTGAGAGTTAATGTTATAGGAAATATTGTAGACAAATATGAAAGTGAAAAAGAAAAAAAATATTTATCTCTTACATTAGATGATGGCTCTGGACAAATAAGAATAAAATGCTTTGCAGATGATGCAGAAAAATTCAGTTATCTTGAAAGAGGACAAACTATTTTAATTATAGGAGTTTTAAGAAGTTTCAATGATGAACTTTATATAAATCCAGGAATCATAAGGCAAGTTGATCCAAAATATCTTTTAGTAAGAAAAAAAGAAATTGAAAAAAATAGAAGTCAAAGTGCACAGCCAGCAGAAAAAGGACAAATAGTTGCTGCAAGAGATAGAATTTTAAATTTAATAAAAGATTCAGAAAAAGACGGAGGAATTGAAATAGATCAGATAATTATGAACAAAAATTTAAACGGAACTTCTCCAGAAATAATCAACCAAGAGATAAAAAAACTTCTTGAAGAAGGAATAATATTTGAACCCCGACCAGGAAAAGTTCGTTGGCTAGGATAAAAAGATTATTAAAGCACATATTATAACTAATTTTATGGAAGATTATGAAAAACTCTTAGATGAAGCGCATAAAAAAATAAAACATATTGACAAATCTGAAAATAGGTTTGAAATTCCAAAAATCAAAGGACATTTTGAAGGAAAGAAAACTATTTTAACAAATTTTTTTCAAATTGCAGCTTATTTAAGACGTAATCCAGAACATTTTCAGAAATTTATGCTAAAAGAACTTGCAGCTTCAGGACAAAGAGAAAGTGACAGATTAGTTTTAAATATAAAAGTTCCAAGCTCAAAAATCAATCAAAAAATAGAAGAATATGTTAAAGAATTTGTCTTATGCAAAGAGTGCAAAAAACCTGACACAGAATTGATAAAAGAATCTGAAAACCGTTTAACATTTATTCATTGTTTAGCTTGCGGAGCAAAACATTCTGTAAGAAAAATTTAATTATTCTTTTTTCTTCTGGGGAGATTTGCTTTCTAATTCTTCCCTAACACTTTTTTTTCTTAATTTTTCAATCTGTTCTTTATAATCTAAAATATTATTTTTAGTTTTTTTACTTTGCTTTTTTGGCTCTTTTTTCTTTCTTTTAGAACTTTTTTTAGTTTTCTTTCCTTTCTTTTTTAGATTTTTTTTCATTTTCTCTCTCATTCTCTCTTCTTTCTCAGCTTCTTTTAATTTTTTCTTTATTATTTTTTCTCTCTTCTTTCTGTACAATCTTTTCTTTCTTGATGATTCTATATTTTCTCTTATTTTCTTCCTTGATTTTTTTGCTTTCTTTTTTGCCTTTTCCCTTAATGATTTTCTTCTAGCTCTTTTTTCTGGCTTTATTTTCTTATCTTTTGTGGATTTTTTCCTCTTTTTCTTCTTTGAAATTTTCTTAGTTTTCTTTTTCCTTCTTTTTTTCAGGGGCTTTTTACGCTTCTTTCTTTTTATTAATAATAACAAAAAGATTATTATTGGTATACTTAGAGGAATAAGAATAAAAGGAAATGAAAATGTTTTTTTTAACAAAATATTAAATTCAGAATCAACAATTTCAAAAGAATCTCCTGCTACAGCTATTTTGCCTTCATCATATTCTATTTGAACATGAATTTTGTAAATTCCTTCTTCTAAGTTATCTGGAATAGAAACTATATTTCTAAATTTCTCTTTTTCTCCAATTGCTCTTGTTTCTCTTTTTTCAGTAATTAATTTTCCAGATTCATCAACTATCCAATATTTCAAAAATATATCTATTGTTGTTTTATTTCCCATATTAATTAACTCAACATCAAATATAACATCTCCATCCCTGAGAATATATTTATATTTTAATGGCACATTCACAAATAAATCAAACAAAGGTTCTGAAGGAGGAATAACTACAGGAATGCAGTTCCTTGTTGTTTCAGGCATTTCATCTGTACCAGAACAAGTTCCCTTATTCACGCAAACTCTTTTTTGTATTCCTTCTGCAGGACAAGGCTCAGGATACCATTCAGAACACACCCAATCATAAGTACAAGCAGTGCCTCCACCACCACCTGAAGTTGTATCAGAAGAAGGAGTTGTAGGGCAAGCTCCACAATCTTCAGGGCATGAAGAACAATCCTCATCATTGTTGCAAGTTCCATCTCCACAAAATTCTGGTTGAGAAAAAAATCCAGTAAAAACAGTAAAACTAGAACTATTTGCACTTCCTACTGGCTGTTGGTATGTTAAAGAGAAATCAGAACTATATGATGAACTTGAAGAATCTCCTCCTGTTACACCTGTATGAAAAGAGCCAACAGAATAACTACTTGACTCTGCATCTAAAGAAGAAACTAAATTCAAAGAAATTAAAATTAAAAACATTCCCAAAAATATGATAATTCCTAAAAATATGATAAATAATTCTTTTTTCATTTTTCATCTTTTACTTTTCTCATTTTTATTTTAATGCTTTAATTTGTTCCACTTTCTTCATTTCAACACCAAACACAAACTCCAATTTATATCTGTCTTTGAACATGTTTCAGATT
>CAYPRJ010000036.1:0-4412 GCA_964413095.1 Candidatus Woesearchaeota archaeon | reverse complement strand
GTGCACCTGCATTTAGATTTTCCCAAAGTCTTTGATTAGCTCTTATAATATCTGACAATTTATGGGTTAAGTCATCTTCACTTCTTTCACCACTTTCAAGAATAATGCTTGGTCTTACTGTTACTGGAGGAACTAATAAACTTGTTAATATGGCCCATTCTGGTCTTGTACTTTTTGGGTCCATTCCTACTTTTCTTAATTCTTCGTCAGGAATCTTACTAAGAATTTCTCTTATTTCTATTGGGAATAATCTTTTCTTTCCTATATGGAAACTGGTCGGTTTCTTTAATCTAACCCTTGGATGTCTAGCATTACAATAAGGGCATTTTTTCTTATCCTTTGCTTTCTTTAATCTTTCACTTTTCTTTTTATATTTTTTAAGTCTTTTTTCATTTAATAATAATTTTCCACATTCATTACAGAAACTCCTTAACCCTGATTCAATTAATTTAATATATTTATAATGAACAACTGGTCTTGCAAGATCAATTCTTCCAGGATGACCTAGACATTCTTTTAATCTCCCACCACATGTCCTACATCTAACACCAGGGTCAATTGCACCCAATCTTAAATCCATTAATCCACCATCTACTGGATAACCATCAATATCATATAATTCAGGTGTTACTATACTCGCTGATGAAATCTTTTTTATTTTTCCTGGAGATAATAAACTGAATTTTATTTCTCCTACTTTTTTACTTACTTTCCTTTTCATTTTGTTTTTTTATTTATATTTATTCTTTAATTCAAATTTACTTTGTATATGTAATCCTTGAAGCTCTTCAACTAATAATTTAAAGGCATATGAAACTTCAACAGGTTCTATATCTTCACTATTACAAACTGGACAAGATACTTTTTCTTTTATTTTATTTTCTACTCCTATTGCACCACATTTCTCACAAATAGGTAATACAACTTTATCTGCATCATATCTTTCTTTTAATAATAAGGATGCACCATGAGCAACTAATGCTTGTTGTTCCATTTCTCCTAATCTTAATGCTCCTCCTCTAGCTCTACCTTCAATAGGCTGTCTTGTTAGTAATGCAACTTTACCACTACCTCTTCCATGCATTTTATTAGCTACCATATATTTTAATTTTAAATAATATAAATTTCCAATAAATATTTTTGAAACCATTTTCTTTCCTGTTATTCCACTATACATAGTTTCTTTACCATCAAATCTAAATCCTAAGTCCTGTAATTGATCTTCTAAATCATTTTTATCTACTCCAGAAAAAGAAGTACCATCAATTACTTCCCCTTTAACAGCTCCAACCTTTCCAGCAAGTAATTCTAATAAATATCCAACAGTCATACGACTTGGAATTCCATGAGGATTAAATATAACATCAGGTTTAATCCCACTTGAAGTAAAAGGAATATCTTGTTCAGGAATAATAGATCCAACAACACCTTTCTGACCATGAGATGTAGCAAATTTATCTCCTAATTCAGGTATTCTTTGGTCCCTTGTTTTTACTTGAACTAATTTATTTCCTTCTTCATCTTTAGTAATGAATACATTATCTACAATACCCTTTTCTTCTTGCCTTAATGTAATTGAGGATTCTTTTTTTGTTCTAACTGAAATTTCTTTAGCTTCTGATAAGAATTTAGGAGGAGACATTTTACCAATTAATACTTCTCCTTCATCTACATCTGCTTCAGGATAAATAATCCCATCTTTTTCTAGATGTTTATAGCTTTCTTCACTTTTATAACCTGAACTTTCTTTTTCAGGAATAGCAATATCATCTCTTAATCCTCCTGCATAATTCATTTCTACTGCAGAATATGGTCTAAAGAAAAAGCTTCTTCCAACACCTCTTTGAAGTGAACCTTTGTTAAATATTAAAGCATCTTCCATATTATAACCTTCATAAGTCATAAGAGCTACCATTAAATTCTGTCCTGCAGGATATGTTTCTAAGGTATCATAAACAAAACTTCTCACAATTGGCTTTTGAGGATATTGCAATACTGAAACATTTGTATCTAATCTACTTAAGTAATTAGCAGCATATAATCCTAGTGATTGTTTCTGTGTTTTACTACCTCTATTTAATCTTGAACTCTGATCATGATTTCCATAAGGAACTAAACTTGTAACTGCCCCAAATAAATCCATAGGGTCAATTTCTAAATGAGTATGTTTTTCTGTTATTTCTTCTTCATATAATGCAACCAATGCATTTTCTTCTTCAGCAGCATCTAAATATTCTATTATCCCTTTTTCAATTAAGTCATCCCACTTCATTTGTCCTTGTTCAATTTGTATTAAATGTTCATTTTTTAATCTAGAAACACCATCATCAACAATGATTAATGGCCTTAATGCTCTTCCTGGTTCTGTAGACATTGTAACTTCTCCTATTTTTGGTTTGTATCTAATATTTATTTCAAGAGGTAATACTCCATCTCTTCTTTTTTCTTTTAAAAGTTTAACAAATGCTTTAGGATTCTCAACATTTCCAATAAACATTCCATTAAAGAAAACATCATCTCCCTTAACTTTATCCACATTTAATCCCCAAGATTTCAAATCTTCTTGGAATTTTTCTTCATCTAATGTAACTCTTGTTGAAATCCTTGATAAAATAGCAAGGTTTTTTCTTAAACCAATTTCTGTTCCTTCAGGAGTTTCAATTGGGCAGAATCTTCCATAATGTGTTGGATGAAGTGTTCTTGCCATAAAATTTTCCTGATTACTTGGAAGCATACTAGAAACCCGTTGTAATTGAGAAACCATAGCAAGATAATTTGTTTTATCCATATTTTGAGTTATTCCAGAACGTTTACCTATCCAACTTCCAGTTGCAATTGCTGATTCTACTCTATGTGAAAATAAAGTGGATTTTGCAAGAGTTTTTATTGTATAATATTTCTTTCTTTTTTCTGATTTTTGTAAAGAATATTGTAGGTCTCTAAATAGAATCCTTAAATTAACTCTAAATAAACTAGATAATAAATCTCCTGAAAGTCTAACTCTTTTATTAGAATAATGATCTTTATCTGTTTCAGGATTTGGAGTTTCTTTAGCAATAAGGAATTTTTTTATTAATTTACATAAAGTTACAGCTTTCTTTTTTCTTGTTTTCTCTGTATCATCTGTTCCAATATGTGGTAAAAGATAAGAATCAATTCTTTTTTCTACTCTTTCTAATATCTCTTCTTCCTCTCCTTTCATTTTTCTTTTATCAGCAATATACATTAAAGCATCTTTTTTAGAAGCGACATCAGTATATTCATGCAAGTTAACAATAACACTATCAGTCTCTTTTTTAATGTATTTTGCAATATCTGATTCTTTTGTTAATCCTAGTGCCTTTAAAACAACAACAGCAGGCATATCTCTAAATCTTGAAAAAGAAACATTAAAGATGCCATTTTTATCTTCATTAATTTTTGTAGGTATTCTATAAGTTCCTTTTAATGAGAATATTCTTAACATTACATTATCTTTTTTATCTGTCTCTAAAAAAGGCCTATTTTCTGCAAGGTCTTCAGCCATAATCATAACTCTTTCATTACCATTAACAATAAAGTATCCTCCTGGGTCTGTTGGGTCAATATAATGTTCAATTGCTTCTTTTTTGCTCATATTAGCAGTATTACAAACATTACTTCCCACCATAACAGGTATTTTCCCGATCTCTACCATTTCTGTATCTACTCTTTCATCTTTTCTAACTGTAAGTTCCATACTAATTGGAGCAGAATATGTTAAATCTCTAAGTCTAGCTTCAGTTGGAGTAACTAATGAAGAACTTCCATCTGCCTCAACAATTCTTGGTTTTCCAACTTCAATTTTACCAAGAGTTATTTCAAAATCATCTGTTTTCATATTAGCAGAAACCTCATTAACAATTTCTTGCATTCTTTTTTCAATAAAATTGTTATAAGAAGTAATGTTAGATTCAACTAAAGAATGATTCTTAAGATAATTTTTTATTATTAGGTGTTGGCTGTCTTTTACCATAGTAATTTAAATCACAACTCTGTAGTATGTTGCAACATCTCCTTTTTCACTTTTTCTTTTGATTTTAATAATATCTCCCACTTTGCATCCTTCTGGAAGCGCAGGATCTTTTGGAAGAATTTTTGGCAATTGAGATTTAGAGATATTCAACTTTTTCAATAGCTCTTTTGCTTCTTTTTCATTTAGTTTAGTGTGTTTGGGTTGTAGAATATGTGACATCTTGAGTTTGAAAAATTGTAGGTAGTCATAACACTTTGATTAGACTTTAACAACTTCACAATAATAAATGGTATAAAATGGTTTAAAAACCTTTTGATTTTTTAGAATTTATCCCCTTTTCAAATAAGGACTGAAGGGACAGAAAATTTTTAATTTTCTGGATGTTCAAATCCTTATAAAAAATGGCCTCGACGGGATT
>CAYPRJ010000035.1:0-4421 GCA_964413095.1 Candidatus Woesearchaeota archaeon | reverse complement strand
TTCGCCTATCAGCTCAAATTAATCCACAAATAACTGCAATCCTCGTTGGTTTTAGTATTAATTATATTTATCAATAGCAAATGAAGTGAGTCAAATTATTGAAAAATAAGAATACCATTTATAAGTATCGGAGATAATCATAGAAGACGGAATTTTAATGAATAAACTAAATGGATTTTAGATTTAATTTTAATAAAGATAGTTAAAAATTTTACATTCTTTAGATTTAATAAAGAAACACGATGTTCAATTTATAATTTTAATTGTAACACAATTTTAATTTATAACATAAAAAGAGGTGATGAAACAACAAAAATAAACAGGAATTCATCACAGCCTGATTTATGAATCAATTAACAAGATATCCCAATAAATTTTTAAAATAAGAATAAGAACTAATTACATGGCAAAAAAGATAGAAAATACCTTAAGAGGTTATAAAATTTTTAGCACTGGAAAATTAGTGGATAAAGAGATAATTCCTATATGTAATTTTCATTCTTTTCCAGATAACATAGATTTTTATCTTGCAAATTTTAAAAAAGATAAGAGTGATATTAGTTATAATAGTGAAGAAAAGCCAGAGGATAAAATACACAGAAATGCACAAGAATATGCCAATAAAAATAATATTCCCTTTTATGAATTACAAATGAATACTTTTTATCTTCCACGAAAGGGATTTTTTGGATTTCCGAATTTAGAACAAACTCTTGTTATCAAAGAAGGAAAAATTAAAGAATATGTTCCAAAATTATAATTTTTAAATTTTTCTGGGTTTTCTCCACTTCTTCAACACAATTGTAAAACCTATAACTTTTGCAGTGTATTTTTCTCCTAAAGATTTTAAAATTTCCCTTTTATATTCCTGAACTTTTTCTTTATTATGTCCTGCACTTTTCAATAAATGAATTTTAATATTCTCATGTGTTTTAAAAACATCTTTCAAACTTTCTATAAAATTATCTGTGATTCCTTGTTTTCCTATCTGAATTTTACCTAATTTTTTCTGCATTTTCAATTTTTCTTTTTTTAATTTTTTTAATTTTTGATTTTTTAATTTCCCAAGTTCCAGTTTTCATATCTTGTTTTTTGTAAACATTTTTTCCTGTGAAAACATTAATTTTCACATCATTTTTGTTATCGCGCCAATCCTGGCTGTAAGAAGCGCAATATACTGCAGCTTCTTTGATTTCTTTTTTGTTTGGATTTAAACTTTGTATAACACAAAACGGGCTTCCAGGAGCAACAGTATGCAAAATTGTGTTGTCTTTTCCTTGGAATTTTTTTACAAGTTCGTCATTACTTTTTGCATCTTTTCCAAGTAAAATCTCTGTTCCTGATTTAAGTTTTATTTTCCTGAATTTTTCATCCATTATTTATTAAAAGAAAAATAGGTTTATTAAATTAATTTATTCACTTGATGGTTTGTATTGTTTAATCATTTTTGTAAAATCATTAAAAGAAACATCTTCTCCATTTGAATATTTTGGCCATTTACCCTGTTCATAGATTAAATTATTAGCTTCTAATAATTCACGATAAAACTTACTTTTTTCAGCATCACTAATACTTTTTTCTTTATCATAATTTGCATATTTCTCTAATACTGTATTGTAAGCAGTTTTTAGTTTATGTTCAGATACATATTTTTTTACTGCAATACCTGCTGTTGGAAAAATTAGTCCTGAAATTAAAATATATGATAAAATTTTTCTTTTTATATTCTGATTTTTTAAAATTCTTGTTTTTGGAACTTGTATCTCTTTGCCTGCAATTATTTTATCTATTGAATTTTTCATAAGCCTTCAATCAAAAAAGCATTTATAAAGTTTTTTGTTTTTGTGTTATTGTTGAGTAATAACAATTAATCTACGCAATTATTCAACCAATCATCAACAATCTTTAAAGCTTTTTTTTGATTTGGCCAAGTAAGTTTTTTCATTGCTTCTTTAAATTTTACCCACCTGTAATCAGAATGTTCTCTCTTAGAAATTTCCACATTTCCTTTTTTTACTTCAACAGAATACAAAGAAAAACTCTGTCCTTTGAAACCTTTTCTATCCTCGTACTCTTTATCATAATCATATTTTCCTTTAAAGTCAAATTTTTTTATTTTCAATGGCTTTAAGCCTGTTTCTTCTTTGACTTCTCTTTTAATTGCTCTTTTTCTTGTTTCAAATTTCTTTATTCCTCCTTTAGGAAATTCCCATCCTTTCCAATGCAATTTTCTTTTCAAAATTAAATATTCAATTTCTTTTGAAGTTTTTGCATAAGTTACAAAAAATACAGCTTTTCTATATTTATCTCTTTTCATAATAATATCTAGAATTAAATATTTTTAAACTTAATTTGATTATTCTATTCTTCCTCTTCTATCACCTTCTGGTTCAACTCTTATTTTTTCTCCTTTATCTACCATATAAACTGTTTTTTCTAAATCTCTTCCACGAATAGATAAATCTCCAGAAACATAATTATAATCAGGATGAGTAACCTCCAAAGAAATCTTTGATGGAGAATATACATTAAATGTAACAATATCTGGACTATCTTCTACTCTTGTATTTCCCCTTAAATAATCTAAAATATGTCTTTCAGCATAATTTTTTAATCCTCGAGTAAAATATTCTCCTGCTAATTCAGACTTAGAAGGAGTGTTTGTTTGAAAATTAAAATTTGAACCGTTTATAGGAAAATGAGTTATTGTGTCCTTTATTTCAAAAGTTAATGATTTTATAGAAGAGTTTATTTCTTCATCTACAAAGTTTCTAACTATATCATAAATAGCATTATTTGTAAGCTGATAACCTCCAAATCGAAATCTTCCTGAGTCATTTTTTATTATGTCTATGTTACCAGAAGGTTTTTCTCTTGTTTCCATATTTATTTTTATTTTTGTTGCAGAAAGATTCTCAAGAAGTTCATCCTCCAGAAGATTTCTTGTTTTTGGTTTCATTTGTTGGACTAATGGAATTTTTTCAAGTCTTTCTTTTAATTCTCTTCCTTCATAATATTTAAAAAAATAATTTGGATTAGAAGAATCTATAATATTAGATATATTTAATTCTCCATCAGAATTTGTTTTATATATTCTACTAATTCCTTCTCCTGAAAGTTTTACATTTATATGTTCTGCAAGTTTATTATTATAAATCAATTTTCGATTTAAATGTTCTCTTTTAATTTCAGAATCTAATATTTTAGTTTTTACTCTACCAGTTTGGGTTCTACTAATTCCTGAGCTAGAAGAATAAATGGCTCCAGCTATAACTGCTCCTCCTCCCATGCCCAACACCCCTCCCAATATAGGTGCTATGGATTCTTCGTCTTCAGATATTAGTCCTCCTATCCCTGCTCCCATAAGACCCCCAAAAAGTGCTGGTCCAATAAAACTAAATGCTTTAGCTTCCTCTCTTTTTACAGCAATTTCCTTATAAATATTCTCTGTAATTATTTTTTCTTTTTTATAAAAATCTTCTTTTAAGGACTCTGTAACTTTTGCTAGATGATGCCAATCTCTTTTATTAGCATTTTTTGTATAAACTTTAATATCAAATTCTTTAGTCTTTTCTTTTTCTTGACGTGTCCATTCAACTTTCTCTCTTTTAGTTGGGGATGTAAATTCTGTTCCTATAGTTCTGGTAGTTGTTCCACATCCAATAAATGGAAGAGACAAAGCAGTTGTAAGAAGTAAAACTTTTGGAATATCTTTTAATCTTTCTATTAATCCCATTTACATTTTAATGAAAAAACTATTTTTAAATATTTATATTCAAGGACATCACTTTTAGATTTCTCTATATTTATTTCCCATCTTTAAACTCCTTAATTTTCTTAGCATAATCTTTATCAGAGTAGATTTTTCTTTTTTTCCAATTAATATTTATACTTCCGATTTTCATTTTAGGAATCAAGTGGTAATGCATATGGTCTATTGATTTACCTGCTTGTTTTTTATTTCCTTCTCTATATAAAATCGTGACATTGTTGTATTTTTTATTTAATAGCTTCATACCATAATTAATTAGTTTTTCAATATCTTCTTTTTGTTGTTTTGTTAAATCTTTTAATTTTAAAGCATGTTTTCTTGAAACAACAAGCAAATGGTCTTTTGTATAAGGAGCTTTTGCTAAAATAAGAATTGCATTTTTATTTTGCTTGAGAACTTCATTTTTTTTAATAGAACAAAAAGGACAAACTTTTAATTTTTCAAGATATTTTTCATACAACATTTTACTTCGGATTTAATCTTCCCCATTTTTCTAAAGCCTCACTAAGTTCTTTATGACTTTTTGCATATTGTTCTAATTTAATCTTCTTTTTCGTTGCTTCAATTGCCTGCATTGTTGCCATAGCTCCAGCTCTTGTTCCTTTTGGATGCCCGTGAATTCCTCCCGAAACAAGCAACATAATATCTT
>CAYPRJ010000034.1:4457-4584 GCA_964413095.1 Candidatus Woesearchaeota archaeon | reverse complement strand
ATTTTTTATAAGGATTTGAACATCCAGAAAATTAAAAATTTTCTGTCCCTTCAGTTCTAAAGAACTTTCAGGAATCCCGTCGAGGCCATTTTTTATAAGGATTTGAACATCCAGAAAATTAAAAATT
>CAYPRJ010000034.1:0-4357 GCA_964413095.1 Candidatus Woesearchaeota archaeon | reverse complement strand
TTCTGTCCCTTCAGTCCTTATTTGAAAAGGGGATAAATTCTAAAAAATCAAAAGGTTTTTAAACCATTTTATACCATTTATTATTGTGAAGTTGTTAAAGTCTAATCAAAGTGTTATGACTACCTACAATTTTTCAAACTCAAGATGTCACATATTCTACAACCCAAACACACTAAACTAAATGAAAAAGAAGCAAAAGAGCTATTGAAAAAGTTGAATATCTCTAAATCTCAATTGCCAAAAATTCTTCCAAAAGATCCTGCGCTTCCAGAAGGATGCAAAGTGGGAGATATTATTAAAATCAAAAGAAAAAGTGAAAAAGGAGATGTTGCAACATACTACAGAGTTGTGATTTAAATTACTATGGTAAAAGACAGCCAACACCTAATAATAAAAAATTATCTTAAGAATCATTCTTTAGTTGAATCTAACATTACTTCTTATAACAATTTTATTGAAAAAAGAATGCAAGAAATTGTTAATGAGGTTTCTGCTAATATGAAAACAGATGATTTTGAAATAACTCTTGGTAAAATTGAAGTTGGAAAACCAAGAATTGTTGAGGCAGATGGAAGTTCTTCATTAGTTACTCCAACTGAAGCTAGACTTAGAGATTTAACATATTCTGCTCCAATTAGTATGGAACTTACAGTTAGAAAAGATGAAAGAGTAGATACAGAAATGGTAGAGATCGGGAAAATACCTGTTATGGTGGGAAGTAATGTTTGTAATACTGCTAATATGAGCAAAAAAGAAGCAATTGAACATTATATTGACCCAACAGACCCAGGAGGATACTTTATTGTTAATGGTAATGAAAGAGTTATGATTATGGCTGAAGACCTTGCAGAAAATAGGCCTTTTTTAGAGACAGATAAAAAAGATAATGTAATGTTAAGAATATTCTCATTAAAAGGAACTTATAGAATACCTACAAAAATTAATGAAGATAAAAATGGCATCTTTAATGTTTCTTTTTCAAGATTTAGAGATATGCCTGCTGTTGTTGTTTTAAAGGCACTAGGATTAACAAAAGAATCAGATATTGCAAAATACATTAAAAAAGAGACTGATAGTGTTATTGTTAACTTGCATGAATATACTGATGTCGCTTCTAAAAAAGATGCTTTAATGTATATTGCTGATAAAAGAAAAATGAAAGGAGAGGAAGAAGAGATATTAGAAAGAGTAGAAAAAAGAATTGATTCTTATCTTTTACCACATATTGGAACAGATGATACAGAGAAAACAAGAAAAAAGAAAGCTGTAACTTTATGTAAATTAATAAAAAAATTCCTTATTGCTAAAGAAACTCCAAATCCTGAAACAGATAAAGATCATTATTCTAATAAAAGAGTTAGACTTTCAGGAGATTTATTATCTAGTTTATTTAGAGTTAATTTAAGGATTCTATTTAGAGACCTACAATATTCTTTACAAAAATCAGAAAAAAGAAAGAAATATTATACAATAAAAACTCTTGCAAAATCCACTTTATTTTCACATAGAGTAGAATCAGCAATTGCAACTGGAAGTTGGATAGGTAAACGTTCTGGAATAACTCAAAATATGGATAAAACAAATTATCTTGCTATGGTTTCTCAATTACAACGGGTTTCTAGTATGCTTCCAAGTAATCAGGAAAATTTTATGGCAAGAACACTTCATCCAACACATTATGGAAGATTCTGCCCAATTGAAACTCCTGAAGGAACAGAAATTGGTTTAAGAAAAAACCTTGCTATTTTATCAAGGATTTCAACAAGAGTTACATTAGATGAAGAAAAATTCCAAGAAGATTTGAAATCTTGGGGATTAAATGTGGATAAAGTTAAGGGAGATGATGTTTTCTTTAATGGAATGTTTATTGGAAATGTTGAGAATCCTAAAGCATTTGTTAAACTTTTAAAAGAAAAAAGAAGAGATGGAGTATTACCTCTTGAAATAAATATTAGATACAAACCAAAAATAGGAGAAGTTACAATGTCTACAGAACCAGGAAGAGCATTAAGGCCATTAATCATTGTTGATGATGGTGTTTCTAGATTAAAAAATGAACATTTAATACAAATTGAACAAGGACAAATGAAGTGGGATGACTTAATTGAAAAAGGGATAATAGAATATTTAGATGCTGCTGAAGAAGAAAATGCATTGGTTGCATTATATGAAGAAGAAATAACAGAAAAACATACTCATTTAGAAATTGACCCTATGGATTTATTTGGGGCAGTTACAAGTTTAGTTCCTTATGGAAATCATGATCAGAGTTCAAGATTAAATAGAGGTAGTAAAACACAGAAACAATCACTAGGATTATATGCTGCTAATTACTTAAGTAGATTAGATACAAATGTTTCAGTATTGCAATATCCTCAAAAGCCAATTGTGAGAAGTTTTGTTTATGATACCTTAGAAACATATCCTGCAGGACAGAATTTAATGGTAGCTCTTATGACTTATGAAGGTTATAATATGGAAGATGCTTTAATATTTAACAAAGGTTCACTTCAAAGAGGTGTTGGAAGAAGCTTTTTCTTTAGACCATATTCTGCAGTAGAAATGAATTATGCAGGAGGATTAAGAGATGATATTGCTATTCCTGAAAAAGAAAGTTCAGGTTATAAAAGTGAAGAAAGCTATAAACATCTAGAAAAAGATGGGATTATTTATCCTGAAGCAGATGTAGATGAAGGAGAAGTATTAATTGGTAAAATGTCTCCTCCTAAATTCTTATCAGAAGCTAAAGAAATTTCAGTTAGAACAAAAAAAGAATCCTCAATTACATTAAGGCAAGAAGAAAAGGGTATTGTAGATAATGTATTCATTACTAAAGATGAAGAAGGAAATAAATTAGTTCAAGTAAAAACAAGGGACCAAAGAATACCTGAATTAGGAGATAAATTTGCTACATCTCATGGTCAGAAAGGTGTTGTTGGATCTATTATTCCTGAACAAGATATTCCTTTTACTTCAAGTGGGATTAAACCTGATGTTATATTTAATCCTCATGGAATTCCAAGTCGTATGACTGTTGGATATTTATTAGAATTACTTGCTGGAAAGGTTGGAGCTGTTAAAGGGGAAGTAATTGATGGTACTTCTTTTTCTGGAGTAGATAAAAATGATTTAGAAGATCAATTACAGGACTTAGGATTTAGATTTGATGGTAAAGAAACTATGTATAGTGGAATAACAGGAAAGAAAATGGTTTCAAAAATATTTATTGGAAATTTATATTATTTAAAATTAAAATATATGGTAGCTAATAAAATGCATGGAAGAGGTAGTGGTAAAGTTGCATTACTAACAAGACAGCCTATTGAAGGTAGAGCTAGAGGAGGAGCATTAAGATTAGGAGAAATGGAACAACAAGCATTAGTTGCTCATGGTGCATCCTTATTATTAAAAGAAAGATATGATGCAGATAAAGTTGTATTACCTATTTGTGAGAAATGTGGTGCAATAGGAGTAGAAAATAAAATAAAAGAAAAAGTATCTTGTCCAGTTTGTAATAGTGAAGATATAGAACCTGTTGAAGTTTCATATGCCTTTAAATTATTAGTTGAAGAGCTTCAAGGATTACATATACAAAGTAAATTTGAATTAAAGAATAAATATAAATAAAAAAACAAAATGAAAAGGAAAGTAAGTAAAAAAGTAGGAGAAATAAAATTCAGTTTATTATCTCCAGGAAAAATAAAAAAGATTTCAGCAGCAAGTATAGTAACACCTGAATTATATGATATTGACGGTTATCCAGTAGATGGTGGATTAATGGATTTAAGACTAGGTGCAATTGATCCTGGTGTTAGATGTAGGACATGTGGTGGAAGATTAAAAGAATGTCTAGGTCATCCTGGAAGAATTGATCTTGCAAGGCCAGTTGTTCATTATAAATATATTAAATTAATTGAGTCAGGATTAAGAAGTTTCTGTAATGAATGTGGAAAATTACTATTAAATAAAAAAAGACTTAAAAAATATAAAAAGAAAAGTGAAAGATTAAAGAAAGCTAAGGATAAGAAAAAATGCCCTTATTGTAATGCTAGACATCCAAGAGTTAGATTAAAGAAACCAACTACTTTCCACATAGGAAAGAAAAGATTATTTCCAATAGAAATAAGAGAAATTCTTAGTAAAATTCCTGACGAAGAATTAAGAAAAGTGGGAATGGATCCAAAAAGTACAAGGCCAGAATGGACTATATTAACAAGTTTATTGGTTCCTCCAGTAACAGTCAGACCAAGCATTATTCTTGAAAGTGGTGAAAGAAGTGAGGATGACTTAACACATAAATTATCAGATATTATAAGAGCTAATCAAAGACTTTGGGAAAATCTAAATGCAGGTGCAC
>CAYPRJ010000033.1:0-4679 GCA_964413095.1 Candidatus Woesearchaeota archaeon | reverse complement strand
CAATGCACAAGGGGAATATTCTAAATTAGAAGTCTTCTCTATAATTGTTATCCCTACATCCTTATCTAACTTTCGCAATTCAAATGCGCAAGTTGTTCCTGCACTTCCCCCCCCAATAATTACAACCCTCATGCTAATGGACCTTCACATTTATTTTCAATACAACTTTGAATATAGTTTTCCATTTCTGGAGCCATTGATGAGGAAAATCCAACCCAGTGTTTTTCACCTATAAAAGTTGTTGGAACTCCTCTTGCCTGTATCCCATAAGCTTTTGCAGCTTCTTGAAATAATGGAACATTGTCTGAATTTTTCCAAGTTTCAAACATCTTTATTTCTATTTTATCTCCATATTTTTCTTCCCAGTCTTCTAAATAGGGTTTTTCTTCAGCACAATGAGGACAACCATCTCCCCAGAAAAAGTAAATTGTTACTTTATCAGGATTTCCAGCTAAATCTGAACTCTCAGAAATAACATTCCCAGTTACACTTTGATTATTTTCATTAGAAAAAATAAAGACACTTGCAACAACAAAAGTCAAAACCAAAATTCCAATTCCAGCATAAATATATTTTCCATTCATTTTTTTACCTCCCATTAATTTAATTTTTCTTCGTAAAATTTAATTGCTTCTTCCGAATCCATTAGTTCATCTAATTCCTCTTTGTTTTTCATTTTAATTTTTACTATCCAGTTTTTATATCCGTCTTCATTAATTCTTGAAGGTTCATCAAACAAAGGAGTATTGACTTCTATAATTTCTCCTGTCACAGGGCTTGACAAATGCCCTGTCCATTTTACTGCTTCTAAAGAAACATATTTTTCTCCTTTTTTTATTTCCTTGCCTTTCTCAGGAAGCATTACAAAAACAAATTTTTCAACTTTTTTTGCTCCAGGACCTATAATCCCCAATATAGCTGTATCTTCTTCAATTTCTAACCAAGTATAATCCTTATTGTATTTCAAATCTTTGGGAAAATTATTTTCACTCATTTTCTTTTTCCTGAATTAATAATCCTCTCTATTTCCTCATTCATCATATTCCAACTTCCCCTATTAACCTTTTTTCCAACCTCTACAGTTTCTTTAATTTCTTCCTCAGAACAATCTAACTCTTTTGCTTTTTGAATATGATACTCTAAGCACTTATTGCATCTTGCTGTAACTGATGCTCCTATTGCTATGAGTTCTTTTATTTTTTCATTCATTTTCTTTTTCCTCATCAAGATTATTATTTTTACTTTCCTTACTTAAATTCTCCTCTTTATCTTTTTTAAAATTTTGTTTTTCACGACAATTTTCAGATTTCCCCTTTTTCTCATTCAATGTTTTACTTTCCAATTCCTCTGTTCCAATTTTTATCCCATATTTTGGAAGAACTTTTCTATGAAGCCAAATTATAATAAATGAAATCGCAATTGCAGCTCCAAACACAACTAATATACCTCCAATATCACTCATTAGTTCAGACTTAAAAACTAAAACAATTGCTAAAGCCAACATAATTATTCCCCCAATTAATTTTAATATTCTTCCGTGTTTTTCCTGGAACTTAGTTGTTCTGAGAGTGAAAGCAACAGTCCCAAAAACAACTAATTCATCTAATAAGTATATAAGTAAATAAAGTAAAAACAATGAAGCAAAAGCAGTAAACTCTAATGAATAATCTGCTATCATATTTGACCATATAACAGGGAAGCCTGCCGTACAGGGTAATTCAACAAGAATAATTCCTGCGGCCATTATTGCTGTTGCTAAAACCATGCTTACTGTTGACCTATTTGGATTCATTAAATCTCTTACTTTTTTGAATAATTTGGGTTTATACTTATCAGAGATTGTAAACGAAACACCCTTCTTATACCAAAAATAATCCTTAATATTGACAATTGCGAAAATAGTCGCAATTAAACCAACTAAAATTTTAATCCAAATTAAGTGGCTCACATACATAAAAACATTTAATAATCCAAGCATAAACAAACCATATCCAAGAGTTGTAACTAATAAAAAGGTTAAACCAACTAAAATTATTTTCTTTCTTGAACCAGTATATATCACAATTCCCAAAAGAAAAGTTAAAACCCATAAAGAACAAGGATTAAACCCATCTACAAAAGCAATTAAAGCAGTAGCAACTCCTGCTGACATAGAAGACAATTCTATCTCTCCTATTAAAGGAATTTTTACGGTTTGTTTTTCTTCAGTAGTTACATCTTCAGGCTTAGCAGTCATTGGGGTAAAAGGTCTAACTTTGGATAAAGGGCAAGGACAACTTTCATCCAAACAGGTTTTAATTTCTCCTTCTAACGCAGTTCTTATTGATCTCTCGCCTAAAATATACATTTCTCCTATAAAAACAACAGGATATGAATCTACTTTTAACCCATAATTTTCTTTAAATTCTTGAAAAACTTTTTTATTATCTTCTTCATTTACATTATATTTTTCAATTCCAATATTATACTTTTCATCTAAATCTGCAAGATAATTTTCTATGTTTTGGCATTGAATACAATCTCCATCTAAAAAAACATGGATGCATAAATCATTATTCTCATTTAAAATTTCTCCAGATTTATCTTCTTCTGAAAAATCTATATTCTTAGCAAGATTTTCGCATTTATTTTCAATACAACTTTGAATATAGTTTTCCATTTCTGGAGCCATTGATGAGGAAAATCCAACCCAGTGTTTTTCACCTATAAAAGTTGTTGGAACTCCTCTTGCCTGTATCCCATAAGCTTTTGCAGCTTCTTGAAATAATGGAACATTGTCTGAATTTTTCCAAGTTTCAAACATTTTTACTTCAATCTCGTCCCCATATTTTTCTTCCCAGTCTTCTAAATAGGGTTTTTCAGTTTCACAATGAGGACAACCATCTCCCCAAAAGAAATAAATTGTTAATTTTTTATCTTCTGGTAATTCTTGTGCAGATACATTAGTTAAAAAACTAAAAAGAATTAATGTTACTATTGTAAAAGATATAAACAATTTCATATCTCTTGTTTTTTTATTCACTTTTCACTCCCTTTAATTCATTTCTTTCTCTAACAAAATTTTCTGCTCTTTTTTTAGAAACACCAAGACGTATTAGATGCCTATGTGCCTCACAATCCTCTAATCTTGAAAGATATTGTGCATAAATTCTTGCTATTTCCACAGTTATGTGTGCTGGAAGTAAATCCCCCAAATATCTGCTAGGAACATATTTGATACATAATTCCTCTAAAGGATTTTCAATATCTTTTATTATCATCTTGACTTTTATAATCTGAAACCCTTTATAAAGATTAGTTTCAAAAAATGAAACCTTTATTCAATAAACAGTTTTTTTAGATTATTTTCAATAATTAATTTGTTAGTCATACCATTTTTCTCTTTTTTTAGGATATTTTTATCTTCCATCTTGGAAACAATTCTAGATATTTTAACCTTATCCAAATCAAGAGATTTAGATAATGAACTTTGGTTTATTTCCCCCCCATTATTTATAATCTTTTTTAAAACTTTTTTATCCTCTAATTTTAATAAATCTAAGAATTTTAATAACTTCTTTTCAATTTCCCTCTTTTCCTTAAAATAATTATTTGAAATAATATAATATGTCGCAAGACCAACAAATAACCCTAAAGAAGACATAGCCACAATTATTACCCATGGGGGAAGACTGCACCCACAGGTTGTTGAAAATCTTTCAGTAGTATAAAACACAGTAAAAGAAATCATAAAAATAAAAAAAGTCAAGATTCCAAAAATCAAAATTAAGGGTTTTACACTTTTATTTACCATAACAAATTGATAATTCTCAAGACTTATAAATTTTGCTAAATTAATAAAATCAGCCGGTTTTATTTTTTAGTTTGGCTTTTGAAAAACCTAATATCCTAAATATATTACAAACTTTATCATTAGAAATAAAATAATAAACCTTTTTCCCCTCTTTTCTGGAATCCAAAATTCCTGCTTTTCTTAAAACATCTAACTGGATTGATACTGTTGATTGAGTTCTTTTAACATGTGGAAAGATTTCACAAACACACTTTTCTCCATCTAATAAAAACTCAACGATTTTTAATCTTGTTTCATCAGCAAGTGCTTTTAATATTTGAATTCCCTTTTTCATAATATATTGAACATTATCAAACATTATAAAATTTGTGTTTTCAAAACTCCCGAATGAAATCAGAAAAATTTGGGCGAAGCCTTTTATCCTTTGTTAGAAAAAGTGGGGAGCATTTTTTGAGTTTTCGTTGGTCGGATAAAAGAAGTTTTTCTCTGAAACGAAGTTTCAGCTATCTGTCCTGAAAGGACGCGGGCAACCTCTAGTATCGTTAGGGTGGGCAAAATTGAAACTAACATCGGAATTTAACTAAGTCACCGAAGGCGAAGAAGTTTGAGATTTGGGTGTATTCAAGAAGTTGGCGTTATATCTTAATAGTAGTGAATAACCGAAAGATTTAAAAACTTGCTATTGCACCTAAATGTAAGGTAATTAAAATGTCACAAGAAAATGGCAGATATGTGCATGAAAGCTTTTGAAAGAGAGCGAGCATCTAGAACCGCATTAAGCACAGCAGTTTCTGCAATAGAAGGTGCGAAAGGCGGGAAATATGATTTAGATGCAATGGCTGCTGAAGAAACAGCAAGAAGAGTTTTGGATAATAGAGATAGCGGA
>CAYPRJ010000032.1:0-4705 GCA_964413095.1 Candidatus Woesearchaeota archaeon | reverse complement strand
GTATATCTCGATGACCCTTTACCCTAGTGATAGGTTTATCCGATTATTTGGGTAATAATGCTCAACATTTACAATTCATGACAGAAACTCTCGGATTTGAGGGTCCGGGTTTTGCAAATATGTTTTTTGGTCAAAAGTGGAAGGTTTATATTGCAAAAGGCGAGAAGCGATTTATAACTTCTGATTCGCCAGTAATTGAATGGTGGCCACCTCCTCAAGGATTTTATGGAGCCTCGTTTTTAGAAAGAAATAAATATTTTCCTTTAACACCTGAGATTTTTTTTGAACTTACCTATCCTATTGGATCAACTAAAGTAAAGCGAAAAACTATATATGAAGACGAAGATGATATAGTAGAATTGTTTAATATGTTGATTGCAGCACATTCTCATCATTTTGCGTATTCAGAAAACAAAGGTTTTTTAGAAAGGATAAAGAATGGTCGAGAAAATCCGGGCAAGCTTGAAGCAACTTATTATCAAAAGTATGAACTTCCTTGGAAAGAATATAAAGCAAAGATAGAAAGACAAAGAAAAAAAGCTGAAGAAAAAAGAAAGAAAAAGGACTTTAAAGAAAAATAATAACCAATGCTTAAGGCAGGAATTTTTAACATGGGTTTAATCCTAATTTAGGGATATTTTCAAAATATAAAATTCTTTGTTCTTCATTTAAATTGGGGAATATAGAATCCATTTGGCAATTTTTTAAGAAAACTTTGAGAGACCACGTTCAAATTTTGTCCGCCTTCCTAGCTTAATCACTTTTTAAATCAGGTATCCTAATGTCTTTATTCTTCTCATAAAAGGTTCGAACGTCCTCTACTAGGGTGCATTACCCTTATTTCCATATTATTCAAGGGTTTACAAGAAAAATTTCATCCTTTCAATAACCATTAATTAAGCAAAATAGCCAGTAGAAATTAGGTATTTTATTTATAAATGGAGTATAAATGAGACATTGACTTTCTGAAAATATAATCTTACTCTAATTTAGAAGGGAGGATTCAAATGGCAAAATGTATCTGGTGCGGAGCAAGTGGTTTATTTCTTTCAGTTGACAAAAATGGTCTATGTCGTCGTTGCCAAACAATTATTTATTCTGATATCCAACAGAGATTAAGAATAATTGAAGACAGTCAAAAGTTAATCGAAAAGTCAAAGAATTTTAATACAATAATAGGTCGAGTTGATACTTTTTTAGAACAAGTACAAGAATTAAAAAAATATGAAGAAAAAGGAATAACAACCCTAGAACCCCCTCCATCTGAATTAGAGGAAAAAATTTATGTACTTAAAGAAGAAATTATTTTTGAGAATATAGTTGAAGAAATTGACAAGATAATGAGCAAAGCTAAACTTGCTTTGACACCAAAGACAAAAATGAGTGGAGCAAATAAAGCCCTGATAACAATCAACGAAAGGAAGGGAGAGGTTCAAGAAGAAGACAAAATTAATAAAATAGAGGAAAAAGAAAAAGAAATAAAAAAGTTTATTCATGAGACCAAATTAAATGAATATTTGGATGAAGCAAAAAAAGCAGAATTTAAAGGAAAGAAAGCAAAAGCATTAGATAAATATCAAGAAGCACTTTATTTTCTTCAAAATGATGAAATTGACAATTTATTGCAGAAAGAAAAAATTGATGAATTAAAAGCGAAGATATCAGAGCTTACTTGATAAAGAAAAAGAAGAAATTAAATAGAAAAAACCTTTATTAATGCTGATATAGAAGGTTTTAGAGATTACTAAAAAAGAGGGGAAAAATTAATGAACAAAAAAGACTATAGTGAATTCGCCTTATTTTTTGAATTTTTAGGAAGTGACCCTTTCGCAGAATCAGAAAAAGGTATAATAATATCAGGTGTAGCATTTATTGAGGAGAGCTTAAAGCGCCTGTTAAAAAAGAGGCTTATAGATGAAGATGAACGTATAGATAATCTTAGACATGAGATACTTATTAATTTAAGTTATTCAACAGGGGCAATATCAAAAAAGATAAAGGAAGATTTAAGCATACTAAGGATAATTAGAAATAAAGTCGCACATTATTCAAAAAATAAAATAAATAGAAAATGGATTTTTAGCAAACTTAATAATTTAAATTGTAAAGTAGTAGCACCAATGGATAAATTGCCTAAAAAGGAAAAATATTATAGAACTTTTTATTTATTTGCAATAAATTTCTATTTAGGCATATTAAATTCTGAAATCCCGAAAGTCAATAAAGATAAATGTTTAAGAATACCAGGAGAGAAAATTGAATGAGATAGGAAAACTTGAAAATCCTATAAGATTGAAATGCCTTTTAATGAGGCGTTTCAGGCTGATGAAAAACTTTTTAAAAAAATCCTGAAAAAACGGCGATTTTAAAAAAAACTGGATTTATATTAACATATAAGGTTAGAGATAAGGATAAAAAAGATAATAATTAGTTCTAAAATAAAAAATGAAAAAAGATAGAGACTCACGAAGTGAGTCAATAATAATTCACTTTGGTGAATTGTTATTGTGGATTTTAAAGTCTTGAGAATCCAACAAATTCATAAATGAATTTGTTAAGGCTTCGCCTCCAAAAAAAATTCTAAAACAAATGATAAATAAAAAATGGCTAATAAGTAAAATTATAATAAGATTTAATGAGAAATTGTCCGGACTCTACTTATATTTTTATATACCCAGCCCCCTTTTTCTTGTTAGTGTACAATCGAGTTCGCATGTATGAAGCGCTTCATACATGCGAACTAAAATTGACATGATCTCGTCTACTAGGGGCTACTTAAAAAAAACAGCATATAGTCATAATAGCTGTTTTTTTATTGACTCATTATTAATCCAGAATTACAATAAATGTGCTTAGGCAGAAGGATGAAAACCCAATATTACTGTATATATTTATTTTGATAAATATATGAAAAAAGATATTAGCCCAGACAATAAGTACGAAAAGGCGCGTAAAGAAAGGGAGAAGTGTGTTGAAAATATATTAAGATCTAAGTCGAAAAAAAAAATTGTTGTTGCTGGACCTGGCACAGGAAAAACTTTTCTTTTTAAAAAAATACTAAAGAAAGAAGATAATACTTTAGCGCTTACCTTCATAAAAGCTCTTGTTGAAGACTTAAGTTTAGAATTGTGTGGTCTTTCAGATGTAAAAACTCTTCATGGTTTTTCTTGTAGTAGGCTTAAAAGAGCAAAAAAGGGTATTAGAATTTTTCCCAAACTAACCGAAGTTATTAAGAGAGATGCTGAAATTTTAATCGGAAAGAAAATTGAATTTAAAAAAATATTTGATAGTAAAGAGGACGATAATGAACATATAGATTTTTACCGTGAGAGGAAAGATTATTACGGTAATTACTACGGATTTTCAGATATTGTATATGCAATAGTAAAATATTTTGAAGAAGACCATAACAGAATACCCCAGTATGATCAGATTGTTGTTGATGAATTTCAGGATTTTAATCCACTAGAAGTGTCGCTAATCGAGTTGTTATCCCTAAAGAGCCCTATACTCATAGTAGGCGATGATGATCAAGCCATTTATGACTATGATTTTAAAAGTGCTGATCCGAAACATATTCGTCAAAAACACAGTCAGAAGGAGAAAGATTATAAGTCTTTTAATTTGCCTTTTTGTTCGAGATGTACACAAGTCATTGTAGATGTAGTTAATGATATAATTGATTCAGCAAATAAAAAAGGATTTTTTCCTAATAGAATCCCTAAACCATACAAATATTTAAATGACGAGGAAAAAGACATTGTAAGTGAGAAATATTCAAGAGTTATATACAGCCAACAATTTGCGAGGAAAATCCCTTGGTTTTTAGGAAAACAAATATTTGAAATAGCGCAAAACTTAAAACGCAAATTCTCTGTGCTGATTATCTGTCCAACAAAAGTTCAATGTATCCAAGTGGCAGAAGGCCTCATTAAAAAGGGTTTTAAAAACATTGAATATGCAGAAAAACAAGATGAAAAACTTATCTTGTTTGACGGACTAAAGCTTTTGCTTGAGAATGACAAATGTAATCTGGGTTGGCGAATAGTATCAGAATTTCTATTAAAAGATAAGGAATTTAAATCATTTCTAAAGAAAACCTATCAAGATAAGCCCTTAAAGACACATGAAATTATAAATAGAGATTGCAAAGCCGAGGTTAAAAAAATAATTAAAGTCTTAAAAATCTGTCAGAAGGATGGAGATATGAATGAGGAAGATTTAAGTGTTCTTGAAAAAATAAGTGTCAATCCATATAAGATAGCAAAAGACGTTTTAAAAGATGAATTGGATTTTGACTCTTCAGAAATAGCTAATCCTGGGGCAAAAAAAATTCCAATCAAGATAACAACCATTCAAGGCTCTAAGGGTTTATCGGGAGATTATGTTTTTATTACATATTTTGATGATCTATATTTCATAAAAAGTAAAAACAAGAAAAAAATATTAGATAAAGATATACGTAATTTTTTAGTAACGTTAACGAGGGCTAAGGAAAAAGTCTTATTAATTTCTTCTAAAGAGAAAGAACCTACTTTTCTAAAATGGATTAATAAGGAAAGAATAGAAGTAATTTAACCACCTATCTTTCTATAGTGTCAAGTCAAGTTAATCCTCAAACAATTAATGAAATATTGCTGTTTTTTTGGAAAAAGCATTGTTTATTTGATTACAGTTGCTTTCAAAATCATTGACTTTATTTGAT
>CAYPRJ010000031.1:0-4938 GCA_964413095.1 Candidatus Woesearchaeota archaeon | reverse complement strand
TATAATTAATGCTAAAACCAACGAGGATTGCAGTTATTTGTGGATTAATTTGAGCCAATAGGCGAACTATTTTTCATTCAAAAAACTCATCGGAAATAGTTCTATTAAATCTAAAAAAATCTGAAAGTAACGAGTAGGAAGTTAAGAAATTCTTATGGTTTCATCAGAGCCTGGATTAGAAGACTTTAAAAATCAAAATTTCCAATATATAAAATGGCAAAAGGGTATTGCGTTAAATGCGGAAGAGGTAATAAAGAAAAAGGTAAAAACAAAGAAATGAAAAACCCCGAGATAAAAAAAACTGCTCGTGGAGGATTCATGGCACAAGGAAACTGTCCAGATTGTGGAACAAAAATGAGTGCTATGCTATCCAAAGACAATGCAGAAAAAGCTATAAAAGACGGGGCAAAAAAATCTTTTTAACCTCATAATGCTTGTAAATATAATAAAAACTTATAGAGATATTATCACTATCTGTGATTCTGATTTAATTGGAAAAAAATTCCAACAAGAAAAATTTCAGTTAAACATAAAAAAATCTTTTTACAATGGAAAAGAAACATCTGAAGAAGAAACAATTAAAATAATGAATGAAATGGAAAAAGAAGACGCAACATTTAACATTGTCGGAGAAAAATCAGTTCAAACAGCTCTAAAACAAGGAACAATAACTAAAGAAAATATAAAAGAAATCAAAGGAATTCCTTTTGCTCTAATACTTTTATAGTTCTAAAGTTTTATAAAACATTTTTCTTTTTAATAAATATGAGTAAAAAATTTGGCAAAAAAGACAATCAAGAACAAAAGATAACAAGAGTTCGCTTACCAAAAGGAAAAGAAGTTATAGGAATTATTGAACAGCGCTTAGGAGGAAATAAAATGTTTGTTGCATGTCTTGACAGAAAAACGCGAAATTGCCGTGTTCCTGGAAGATTAAAAAGAGCTTTATGGCTTCGTCCAGATGATGTTGTAATTATAGAACCATGGGAGCTTGATGAAACAAGAGGAGACGTAATATTCAAATACAGACCAAATCAAGTTGCTTGGCTTAGAAAAAAAGGTTATTTAAAATCTGAAAAAAGCGAATTTTAAATGAAAACAATTCCATGCGAAGAATCTTCTAAAGTAAGAAAAAACAAAAAGAAAATTGAAAAGGTTTTAGATGTTGAAATAAAATTTGAAGAAAACAAAATTCTTATTTCAGGAAAACCAGAAGATGAGTATATTGCAGAAAAAGTTATAGAAGCTATAAATTTTGGTTTCCCTCTTTCTGTTGCATTTTTAATAAAAAAAGAAGATTTTATGTTTGAAATTATAAAAATAAAAGACCACACTAAAAGAAAAAATATGCAAATAATAAGAGCAAGAATTATTGGAACAAAAGGAAAAACTCTTAGAACTCTTTCTGAACTAACAAAATGTCATTTTGAAATAAAAGATAATAAAATAGGAATTATCGGCTCTCCATTATGCATCCAAAATGCACAAAACGCAATCATCCAAATAATACAAGGAGCAAAGCAGTCAAATGTCTACTCTTTTCTTGAAAAACATCAGCCAAAACCTATTTTTGATTTGGGTTTGAAAGATAAAACATTTAAAGAAAGAATATAAAGTTTTCATAATAATCCCAAAAGATTTATATAGATATTACAAGATTTTAGATAATAATCTAATTAGAGGATTAGACAATTTTGTCCCGGTAGCTCAGACTTTTCTTCACGATAAAAAGTGAAGGGGGGAGCAATTGGTAGAGCACACGGCTGTTAAAACTTAACACAGAAACCGTGGTGTCGGAGGTTCGAGTCCTCCCCGGGACGTTTTTTATCTTTAGAGAACATTATTCTGGACGAGAACCTAGGTTCGATGAGCATTTACACGAGCATAATCACAAGATGAAAGTGGATGCGAACTGTCCTCCCGAGGATATTTTTCTAAAATAGAGGAAAAAAGAAAAAAATTAATAGAAGTGGTAATATCCTTAATTTTCATAATCTCTATAATGTTATATAAAATCTTTTTTAACTTAAATGAGAATATATTTATAGCTGTAGAAGCAGGCCTAGTTGTTGTCTTCACAACAAAGATAATTGAATCTTTAACATCTAATTTATAATCAACTCAACTTTGTTCAATGGTTAAAGTTTTTTAAAAATACATTCGCTTTCAGCTCACGATTAATAATAACTAATAAGTAAAATCTCATCTGTAATAATTTATCAATCTGCGAACAGAAGAGCCAATTTTCTGTTAATAAGTTAAAAAAACAGCAACTTTTTCAACAAAGCCAATCAACTCAAAACTTTTATTAACCTCTTTTTCTTTTCTAAATCATACAATCAGCAAGATAAAAAAAGAGATGATGGAAAAAATGAAAAGGAGGAAAATAATCAATTGAAATGAAAAAGAAATTAATATTTAGTCTATATATCTTTACTTTGTTCTCTATTATTCTTTCAGGAAGCATTTATGCAGCTTCTATACCAATGCACCTAAAACCTCTTTCAGGAGATGGCTCCTTAAACCCAAACGAAGAATTCACCTATACTTTTAATTGGACTAATGATTCTAATTGCAATAATGTTATTTTTTCTAACTCAAGTCTAACTGTTACAACAGGAAATGATGGAATAGGATTTGTGAATCTTACAATACCTGATAATTTGTCTGAAATTCCTAGTTATCTTTGTGAATATAGAAATGGGGAGCTTAGAAAAGTTCATTCTATGTCAACAAATTTTTTTGAAATAGTTTATGCTCAATCATTGGAAACTACTGGTAATATAACTTCTGGAGGAAATATCTCTGCTTCTTCTGGGTTTTTCTCTTTTCTTGGCTCTTTAACAAATAGAATTACTAAGTTGTTTGTGCAAGATATTAATGCTTCTGGAGATGTTAATGTAGATGGAAATATAACAACTTCTGGGAGAGTCGGCATAGGAACAATCAGTCCTTCGGAGTCTTTGTATGTAGTAGGAAATGCAAATGTAACAGGAATTTTATATGCAGATACCTTAGATGCTGGTACAATTTTAGGAGAATATACAGGAACAATTTCTGCTGGAAATGTTTCATCTGGAGAGTTTGGCTCTGAAACAGGCGGAGGAGATTATACTTTTGATAATAATACTTTACATATTGATTCAACAAATCATAGAGTTGGTATTGGAACTTCTTCTCCAAGTTCATTGCTCACAACAGGTAAGTCTTCAGGCAAAAATGAAGTTAATCTTTCTGGAGTTTTTTATGTTAATTCAACTTCTGGGAATGTTGGTATAGGAACAAGCAATCCTATAGGTGTTGTTAGTATAAAATCAGATGGTACTAAATCTCATATTAATGTTTCAAGTGCTCTTGATTCAAGAGATAATCTTATTTTAGATTTAGCATCAGAAGCCCAATATACAGGTGAATATGGGTATGGAGGAATTGTTAGTCGTTCTGGGGGTTGGGGAGAGA
This sequence comes from Candidatus Woesearchaeota archaeon, assembly GCA_964413095.1. Classification (GTDB taxonomy): domain Archaea; phylum Nanobdellota; class Nanobdellia; order Pacearchaeales; family GW2011-AR1; genus CAYPRJ01. Next base: position 1,479 of record CAYPRJ010000031.1, on the reverse strand, counting down.
GAAGCGCAGCAATTTTATTTGCCACCCAAACTTGGGATGAAGATAGGAAAGATAGAGCAGATATGATATTTGTAACTAAGAAATATAGTAATGAACCAGCAGAGAGAATGAGGATAAAAAGTGATGGGAATGTTGGTATAGGAACAGCAAGTGCAGATTCTTTATTGCACATAAAAGGAATTCTTAAAACTTCTTTATCAGGTGTAGTGAATACATCAGCAGGTTCTGATTTAGTTAATACTTCGCAAGACCTAACTTCAGAGATTAGTGCTAATGATGCTATAAAAATAAGTAATGAAACTATTTCTGAGATATTTACAGTAAGTGCAATAACATCTTCAAATATAACACTTGATTCAGCTGCAAGTTATAGTTGGACAGATGCTAATGCATACAAAGATAATACTTTTTTTAATATTGATGATGGAGATGGAACAAGAAAAGTAACAGTAGATAACTCTGGATTTGTTGGCATCGGCACGAGCAATCCTACTCAAAAATTAGATGTTGGAGGTAAGATTAGGATTGGAAGTGATTCTTCTACAGCAAATACAGGAACTATTAGATGGACTGGTACAGATTTTGAAGGATATGATGGAAGTTCTTGGGCAAGTTTAACAGATACAGGTGAAAATATTTGGTCAACATCAGGAAATAATATTTATTACAATGATGGAAGTGTTGGCATCGGGACGAATAGTCCTTCAACACTTTTACATGTAACAGGAAATAGCACCTTAGGTTCTGTTGTTGAAGACCTTACTAATAAAACTTCTTATGAATTGACAAGTGCTGAAAATACTCTTGAAAGTAATGCTAATAGTAATGGAGGAGAATTTTATGGAAATGACCTTTATACTCGTGCTGAGGATATTCAGGGAAGTAAGGCTGATAATACTGATGTAGGAGAGCAACCCTATGTTTATGGAGGAGATTTAGTTCTCTCTGCTGGAAATGCGCACATGACTACTGATTGGAATGCATGGATGACTTATTCTGGAGGTAATGTTATTATACGTCCAGGTGTTGCATATTCTGATTATGACCAAGCAAGATATACTCTTGACCAAGGATATATCTCTTTTGAAACTCCAACAGCTTCATCTAAATTAGATAGTAATTTTACTGAAGTAATGAGGATTACAGACAGCAACGTAGGCATCGGGACGAGTAGTCCTTCTGATAAGCTGAATGTTGTTGGAAACACAAACATAACAGGAAATTTAACTTTAGGTTCAGGGAAGATAGCATTTAATGATACAGCAAAGAGATATTATTTTTATAATGGAAGTATGTGGCAGTCAATGACAGCAGGAATCCCTGAAGGAGCAATCATGGCATTCAACTCTGATTCTTGTCCTAATGGATGGATTTTAGCTGATGGAACAAGTGGAACTCCGGACTTAAGAGGTATTTTTGTGAGAGGAGCAGGAACATCTGGAGAATTATCAGATGCTGGAGGAACTGCATTTTCAGCAA
>CAYPRJ010000030.1:0-5250 GCA_964413095.1 Candidatus Woesearchaeota archaeon | reverse complement strand
TTTATCTCTCCAGACAAAATATAAGGTAATGCACAAGGTGAGTATTCCAAATTAGAAGATTTTTCTATGATAGTTATCTCTGTTTCTTTGTCTATTTTCCTAAGTTCAAACGCACAAGTTGTTCCTGCACTTCCTCCTCCGATAATTACAACTTTCATTTTATAAGTGACAAGTCCAACTTTTCTTCATCTTAAATATCTTTAGTTAATATGTTTAGAATAAAGTTGGTTTTATGCTGCAAGTTATCACTTATAGGGCATCTCTTCTCAGCTTCATGCAATATTTCTTTTTCCACAGCTTCAGAGGCATCTGTTTCGATTTCAACTTCTACTTTGATTTCATCAAAACCCGCTCTTTTCTTTGAATCTTTATTCATAAATCTTTCAATATCTAAATCTCCTGATATTTTGAAATTTAATTTTTTTATCTCAACTCCTTTCTCACTAGCAACCTTGTGTGCTGTAACATTCAGACAACCAGCAAGTCCTGTAAAAACATACTCAATTGGATTAGGACCCAAATCTTTACCTCCAAAACTATCAGGTTCGTCTACAATAGATTCATGCTTTCTCATTTTTGCATCCACTCTAGAATGGGTTTTTGATTCTGCATTTATCTCAATATGCAATTTATCTTTCATTTTTTTATCCATTTTTTTAATTACCTCCTTTCACATTTCCTTCAGACATTTTTTAATTACCTCAGTTCAAGGGACTTTCACATCCTTCTTCAATACAACTTTCAATATACTGCTCCATTTCAGGTGCCATTGATGAAGAAAATCCTACCCAATTTTTCTCTCCGATAAAAGTTGTGGGAACTCCTCTTGCCTGAATTCCATAAGCTTGTGCAGCTTCCTGAAATAAAACCACGTTGTCTGAATTTTTCCATGTCTCAAACATTTTTATTTCAATATCATTTCCATACTTATCTTCCCATTCTTCTAAAAAGGGTTTTTCAGCAGCACAATGAGGACAACCATCACCCCAGAAGAAATAAATTGTTACTTTATCAGGATCTCCAGCTAAATTAGAACTTTCTGAAATAACTTCTCCTGTTGGCCCAGCATTATTACCTAAAAGTATTATGATTCCTCCGACAACAACTACTACAATCAAAGCAAAAACAGAATATTTCATCAAATTGCCTTTCTTTGTTTTTACTGTTTCTTCTTCATTCATTTTTTACCTCCTTTCATTTTAATTTTTCCTCATAAAATTTAATTGCTTCTTCTGAGTCCATTAACTCATCCAATTCCTCTTTTTTATCAATCTTAATTTTTGCTATCCAGTTTTTATATCCATCATTATTAATTTTCGAAGGCTCATCAAATAAAGGAGTATTAACCTCAATAATCTCTCCTGAAACCGGGGTTGATAAATTCCCTGACCACTTAACTGCTTCTAAAGAAACATATTTTTCTCCTTTTTTTATTTTTTGACCTTTCTTTGGAAGCATTATAAAAACAAATTCCTTAACTTTCTTTGCTCCAGGTCCTATAACACCTAAGGTAGCAACATCTCCTTCAACCTCAACCCAAGAGTAATCTTTATTATATTTCAAATTTTTTGGAAAATCATTTTCATTCATTTTTTTCTTCCTCCTTATTATTTTCATTATTTTTATCTTTTTTAATATTTTCTTTTTTAGATTCTTTGGAAGCTTCTTTATCCTTTTCTTGTTTTTTGTTATCTTTCTTATCTCTACTATCTTCGTCTTTTTTATCGCTCTTTTCCTCAGACTCTTTTGAATCCTTTGAATTTTCTTTCCCTTTCTCATTTAGTGTTTTATTTTCTAGTTCTTCTGTTCCAATATTTATTCCAAATTTAGGAAGAACCTTTCTATGAAGCAAGATAATTATAAATGAAAGTGCGATTGCAGCTCCAAACACAACCAATATTCCCCCAATATCATTCATTAGTTCAGACTTAAACACTAAAACAATTGCCAAAGCCAACATAATCATTCCTCCAATTAATTTTAATATTCTTCCGTGTTTTTCCTGGAACTTAGTTGCTTTAAGAGTAAATGCAACAGTTCCAAAAACAATTAATTCATCTAACAAGTATATAGCTAAATAAAGTAAAAACAATGAAGCAAAAGCAGTAAATGCTAAGGAATAATCTGCCATCATATTTGACCATATAACAGGGAAACCTGCTGTACAAGGCAATTCAACAAGAATAATTCCTGCTGCCATTATTGCTGTTGCTAAAACCATACTTCCTGTTGACCTATTAGGATTCATCATATCTCTTACTTGCTTAAAAATTTTAGGTTTATATTTATCAGAAATTGTAAATGAAATGCCTTTTTTATACCAAAAATAATCCTTAATATTGACTATTGCAAAAATACCTGCAATTAAGCCAACCAGAACCTTAATCCAAAGCAAATGCCCTACATACATGAAAACATTTAACAATCCAAGCATAAACAAACCATAACCAAGAGTTGTAACTAATAAAAATGTTAAACCAACAATGACTATCTTTTTTCTTGAACCAGTATATATTACAATTCCCAAAAGAAAAGTTAAAACCCATAAAGAGCAAGGATTAAAACCATCTACAAAAGCAATTAAAGCAGTAGCAACTCCTGCTGACATAGAAGACAATTCTACCTCTCCAAATAAAGGTATATTTATAGTTTGATTTTCTCCAGAAGTCACATCTTCAGGTTTAGCAGTTATTGGAGTAAAAGGTCTAACCTTAGATAATGGACAAGGACAACCTTCTTCTAAACATTTATTAATCTCACTTTCAAGTGCAGTTTTTATTGGCTCTTCGCCCATTAAATAACTGTCTCCAATAAAAATGGTAGGATATAGACTAACCTTTAAACCATAATTTTCCTTAAATTCCTGAAAAATCTTTTCATTTTCATCTTCATTTACATCATATTTTTCAATTTCAATATCATATTTTTCATTTAAATCTTCAAGATAGGTTTCTATATTCTGACACTGAGGACAATCATCTAAAAAAACATGAATACATATTTCAGCAACACTTTGATTTTCTTGTATAAACTCTTCTGAATCAACCTCGCTCTGAAATTCACTAATAACTCCTTCTGCATAATCTTCGCATTTATTTTCAATGCAATATTGAATGTATTCTTCTATTTCAGGTGCCATTGATGAAGAAAATCCGACCCAATGTTTCTCTCCTATAAAAGTTGTTGGAACTCCTCTTGCCTGGATTCCATAAGCTTTTGCGACTTCCTGGAATAAAGGAACATTCTCCTGGTTTTTCCAGGTTTCATAAGACTTAACATCAACTTCTGGATATTTTTCAACCCATTCTTCTAAAAAAGGTTTCTCTGTTTCACAATGAGGACAACCTTCTCCCCAGAAAAAATAAATTGTTACATTATTATCTTCAGAAGCAGAATCTAAAGCATTAACTGAAGAAAGATTAAAAGCAAAACTAAAAAGCAAAACTAGGAATAATAATACCATTACTCTCTTTTTTTGTATATTTCTCAACATTTTCATGTTCTCTTAGGTTTGAAACACTTTATAAGAGTTAGTTTCAAAAAATGAAACCAATATTTAGAACAGATTTTTTAATTCTTCATCTAAAATAAGTTTATTTGTCATGCCGTTCTTTTCTTTTTTAATTATTCCTTTATTCTCAAGCTTAGAAACAATTCTAGAACTTTTCACCTTATTAAGTCCAAGTTTTTTTGATATTGAACTTTGGGTTATTTCTCCCTTATTCTCAGCCAAAAGTTTTATTACTTTTTTATCATCATCCTCTAAAAGTTCTAATAATTTGATTATATTCTCCCCCATTTCTTTTTTCTCTTTAAAAAAATTATTGTTAAGAATATAGTAGGTTATCAATCCAACAAATAAACCTAGTGAGGACATTGAGACAATTATTACCCAAGGGGGAAGACTGCACCCACAAGCTGTTGAAAAATTTTCAGTAGTATAAAAAACAGTAAAAGAAATTGCAAAGATAAAAAAAGTTAGGATAACAAAAATCAGGATGGTGGGCCGTAATTTATTTTTTTCTTCCATATTAAAATTAGGAAATATCCATATTTAAAATTTTAGTTAAGGTAAGAATAGCAGAATAATGTGAATAGTATTAATCGCATATTTTTCCCTCTTTTATTTAAGATTGAAAAATTTCTTTTTAAGTAAGATGGACTTAAAGTCCATTTAAAAGTTAAAAAAAATAATTAAAAAAAGAAATTAAAATTATTCAGCAAAAGGACATCCTTCGTGATTCATTCCTTTCATTCCTTTCCCTTTTCCAAATTCTTCTTTAAGTTCTTGCATTGTTTCATAATCTTCAGACTCTCTTGCTTCTTGCATTGCTTCTCTGAATTCTGCTTTTTCTGCATGTCTTGCTTGTACTTCTTCAAATCTCTCTTCTGAAATTTGAGACATTTTGATTTCTTCCCATGTTTCATAGTCTCCTGATTCCATTGCATTTTCTAATGCTTCTCTATCTTCTTCAGAAATTCCATTTCCAAATCCAAATGCAGAAACCATTCCAACTCCAAGAATAGCAACCATTGCAATAGCAAAAATTCCTAAGACATATTTTTGTTCCATGTTTTATACCTCCTTTCATTTGTATGAGCACGCGAAGACGAATGAATGAAAATCTTTGATTTACTTTCAATTTTATTTTTCATAATAAAATAAAAAATAAGTTATTTATAAGTAAGATGGACTTATTGTCCACGTGATATTTTCTACTCATACCTCAAAGCATTAACAAGTTAGTTCATTACATTACTCGTTTTATTCATACCTTAAAGCATCAACAGGTTTCATCTTAGAAGCATTATAAGCAGGTATTGCTCCAGCTATCATACCTATTAAAACCGAGAATAATAAAGCACCAATTACAAGTTCAAGAGTTATTGCAGTTGCCCCAAACATTTTGCTTGTCATCCCTGCTCCATTAGCACCTAAAGAACCAACAAAGCTAGAACCAAAAATTCCTAAGATTATTCCGCCAATTCCTCCAACCAACCCAATCAAGCCAGAATTTAGCAAAAAGATTAAAAGAATATCTTTATTTTTTGTTCCAACTGCTTTCATAATTCCTATTTCTTTTGTTTTTTCTAAAACAGAAGTAAACATTGTATTTGCAATTCCAACACCTCCGACAATTAAAGAAATTGCCGCAATAGCTGTAAGAAACAAAGTCATAGTGCCTAATGTTTCACTAATTGCCTCTTGTTTATCTGCAGGATTTGTGACAGTGAAATCCTGGTCTTTCT
>CAYPRJ010000029.1:0-5484 GCA_964413095.1 Candidatus Woesearchaeota archaeon | reverse complement strand
AAATTGGAGGTAACGCAGAACGGCCCAGACCCGGGTTCGACTCCCGGTCAGGGCGCTTTGTTACTTCTAAGTTAAAAAAATCGGAGGATTTATAAAATATTGTACTTTAAATATAATTAATGTTCTAAAACAAAAAATTTAAATATCTATTTTCGTGACAAAAAATATGGAGAACTATAAAGAACCTGCCGTAACCCCCTGGGAAGTAGAAGGAAGTTTGGACTATCAAAAACTAGTTGAAAGATTTGGAGCTGAACCCTTAAATGAGGGATTGGTTAGTAGGTTAAAAGAACCAATGCCCCCTGTCTTAAGAAGGGGAATGTGTTTCTCGCACAGGGACTTAGATAAGTGGCTAGATGATTATGAGGACGGAAAAGAAGTATCAGTAGTAACTGGTAGAGGCCCATCTAACAAAATGCACGTAGGACACCTTACATTATATGTGTTGCCACAATATTTCCAAGAAAGATATAGTTGCGATGTTTATATTCCAATATCTGATGATGAAAAATTCTTAGTTAAGGAGGATTTAAAGATAGAAGATGTAATAAGATTTGGAGAACAAAATATACAAGATATACTTGCAATAGGATTTGATCCCGAAAAAACATATGTATATAGAGATTTAGAACATACAAAGATATATAGAGAGGCTGTTAAAGTAGCAAAAAAAATAAATTTGACAACTGCCAAAAGAATATTTGGCATGAGTTCTGAAGACAGTCTAGGAAAAATATTCTATCCCGCAATGCAAACCGCACATATTTTGTATCCCCAATTTAGAAATGGGCCTCATAGAACCTTGGTGCCTATCGGAATAGATCAAGATCCTTTTTTGAGTTTAACTAGGGATGTCGCAGAAAAATTCGGTTTCATAAAACCAGCAGGATTGCATAAGAAATTAGCGCCTGGTTTAGAAGGACCTAAAATGAGTTCAAGTGACAATAAGACACATCCTATTTGGCTTTCAGATGATGCAGAAACTGTTAAAAAAAAGATTAATAGATACGCTTTTTCGGGTGGACAAAATACTGCTGCATTGCATAGGGAAAAAGGTGGGAATACTGAAATAGATGTCTCTTTTCAATATTTGAGATATATGTTTGAAGAAAGTGATAGCAAATTAAAAGAAATAAAAGAAAGATATGAGAGTGGAGAAATGTTAACAAGTGAATTGAAAACATATACTATAGAGAGGATTAACGAATATTTAGAAAGACATAGGGGGAGAAGAGAAGAAATTGCTAACAGTATTGATGGATTTATGCTTAAATAGTCTTAAAATAGTTAAAGATGCCTCTTTTTTATGTAAAACTTGTAAATTTAAATAAAATAGTTCTTTATTCAATCTTATGCAGGCTTAAACATAACTTTTCCATGATGCTCATTTAACATAACATCCTTCGCTTTTTCAAACTCTTCTAACTTAAATTTATGTGTTATGACTTTTTTTATTATACCCTTATTTTTTTTGACTAATTCTATGGCCCATTCAAAATCATCTGGAACATACCCTAACTGGGTCACCATCGTTAATTCTTTTTTGACCATCTTTGAAACATCGAAATAGAAATCTTTTACCATGCATCCGCTCTCTATAACTATCCCTCTAGGTTTAACAGCTTTTATGGAGTATTCCAATGACCCTGGGTTACCTCCAGCATCCATAACAATATCATACTCGCTCTTTATTTGTTTAGTTGGAATATTTTTCTCATAAAATTCATCAACAATCCCTTTTATAATTTTTACTTGCTCCCAATGCCCAGTAATCCCAATAGTTTTTGCCTCTTTTGATTTGGCGTGAATTGCTGACAACATTCCAATAGGGCCTGATCCAATTATCAAAATTCTTTTATTTTTAAGGTCTACTCTATTAAGCGCTTTTGTACTTGCCATAGTCTCTATTAATACAGCTACATCACTATCTATCTCTTCAGGAATTTCAAATAATTTCGTATTTTTTGGAAGAGGAGAGTATTCAGCAAATCCCCCCGCCATTGGTTTTTTTGTAGTTATTCCGAATAATTGATTTTTTTCGCACACATTAAACATTCCTTGTTTACAATTTTTACATTTCCCACAAGGTAAAATGGTTGGCCAAGTTACTCTTTTTCCATTCACAACCCCCACATTTTCGTGCCCCATTACTTGTGGTAATTTCAGCTTAAGTGAACCCTGAATTGCATGTTTGTCAGTACCACAAACTCCTGAATAAAGCATCTTCGCATAGGGTTTTGAAGTAGATAGTTCTTTTTGCACTATTCGTAATTTTCCATCTTCTCCTAATTCTAATGCTTTGTATTTTATTGTTTTTTTATTCTTCATTATTCAAATAATTTTGATGATATTCTTTTAGCTTTATTTAAATTCTTTTGATATTTATTTTTATGGTCTTCTAACAAATTAGTTATCACTTTTATAGCCTCTTCCACAGCCACATTATTTGCCTTCTTTTTATCTTTTTTTGCAGTTTCTAATATCTGTTTTATTTTAGAATCCTCATTGGAATACCACTCCAAAATATTGAATGCTGTATTACTATATAGTTCCATGTCTTTATTTTTCAATTTTAAAAGTTTCCTTTTCGCCTGTTCAGGGGTATCTGTTAAAAGAACACTGTTTTTTGGTATGCTCTTTCCCATTTTAGAGCCATTCAGTCCAGTAATAATCTTGTTATATGTTATGCTTGGAGTATAAAAATCTCTGTCTAATTTAGAAATCATTTTCTTAGTTAAAATAAAATGGCTTATTTCATCTATTCCAAGAGTTATAAGGGTGGTTTCATAACCTTGTAGCTGTGGATTGAGTATATCAGCAGCCATAACCAATGAAGAAAAGGCTTCTGCTAAATTTAAGTCTCTATCATAAATCTCTTCTAAATCAGATATATCCATTTCAGATGTTAAAAGAGCCGCTTCCTTAAGCACACCAACATCTTTAGTTTGTAAATACATTTTAGTTTTCTCGGGATCGAGACCTGTTGCAAAAAAATGCGCCAAAAATTCCTCAACGATGTTCTTTATTTTTGATTCTTCAATTTTTCTCACACATCTTGCTTCTAAATCTGCTATTGGAATAATTATATCTGCATTATATTTATCCTGGTAATAAGCCATTTGCTTAATAACTGCTAAACTCCCAAGATGTAAAAAACCACTTGTCATAAACCCGCTAACAAGAGCTACTTTCTTCCCCTTTTCTGCTTTTTTTATCCATTCATCAAACTTGTCGTGGCCAACTATCAATTCCCTTTTTGAGAAGTTGGGATTATCTCTTAAAGGGAAATCTAAATCCTTCAAATCATAAATGTTTTTCAAATTTTGATAGTGCTCTGGAGTTAAAGTTGGTATTTTCCATGGGTTTAATTTCTTATTCATTTTCCAAATACAATTTGTTTGGCGAGTTTTTTATTCTTTTCTACTTTTTTTTGATGGTCTGTTAGAAAATTTGTTAGAAAATCTATACAAATTTTCTTTAGTTCTCTTGTTAGCATTTCTCCACTTTTATATTTGTCATATATGTTTTTAACAAACTCATCATCTGGATGATGATAAAGTAAAATTTCGTAAGCTTTATCTTTTTCTGGAACTCCTCCAAACTTTTTGTGTTCACTTAATGTTTCTCTTCCACCAGAAAAAGCCCTTTCAATTTTTCTTCTTGTTTCTTTTGGGGAATCTTCTAAAAAAATTGCTGTATTAGGAACCGAAGCACTCATTTTACTTCCCTCTTGCAATCCTGATTGATGAGTAAAATAAAAAAATGAAGGCAACTTTAAATTATATGGCAGTTTTCTAGCTAAGTCTCTACATGCTCTAGCATGAGGGTCCTGTTCTACTCCAATTCCTGTTATTGTGGGAGTTGGACCAAAATATTCTCCCAATTGTAGATGTAAAATGTCTGAATATTGCAAAAGATTAGCAGAAACTTTTCCTAAATTCATATGACCATATATAGACTTAAAAGCATTTTCAGTTATTTTTTTTGATACTTCAAAGGCGAATTCATAATATCTTGGTTTTTTTTGACTTTGAACGTAAATTTCTTCCTTCGGGACCCCCAAAGCTAATAAATGAGCAATCATGTTAACCGCATTCTTTTTTGAAGCATCCAAACTTGGAACTTTTGAATCTGGGCGAGAAACATATGCATCAATATCAGAAACCGAAAAAAAACTTTTTGCGCCCAATTTTCTAAATAAAAGATATGCTTCAATATTAATCTTGTGGCCCAAATGCAATGGGCCTGAAGAAGCAATTCCTGTAAGTTGGATGAACCTTTTCTTTTTATCAATACACTTTTTAATGATTTCAAAATCTCTATGGGCGACAATTATATTTCTTGTAAAAAAACGATGGTTATTTGGAGAATCTTCTTTTTTAAATTTCTTTAGTCCAAACTCTTTTATTAGTTTATCATCAATTTTTACTCCTTTTGATCCCCAAGGGTCTATTTTTGTTTTTCCCATTATGATATAATAGATTTGAAATAAATTTATAAATCTTTGTAAAATTAAAAGTTGAAGCCCATTAATGATTAATTTCCTGCAACCACCAAGTGAACAACAAATTTTATAAAAGATAAATACATTACTTATGTAATTAAAAGGGCGTTATGGTAACTACCTTAAACACGGTCAGGGCGTAGTACCATTTTATTGGGAGTTATATTCCAAAAATGAAAACATTTAAATAAGTAGAGATACTACAATAATTAATTAAGTCCATGGGTTTGGGAAACCAACCCCATGTTTTTATAAAATGATTTCTAAAAAGAAAAAGGTAGCTGTTTTTATTGATGGAAGTAATTTTTACTTTTCTGTAAAAAATACATTTAAATGTAAGGTAGATATAGAGAAATTCTGTAAGAAACTTGCAGATAAAAATGATTTGGTAAGGATAAATTACTATATTTCTCCAGTTCAAAGATTAAGCAATCCCAAGATGTATGCAAATCAGCAGAAATTTTTTGAAAAATTGAAAAAAATTGATAAACTTAGAATGATTTTGGGTAGATTAGAAAAAAGAAAAAGAGACGGAGAAGTTTATTATGTTGAGAAAGCTACCGATATTAATTTAGCTTTAGATCTTGTTTTAGACGCACAAAAAGGAGTTTATGATGAAGCATATTTTGTTTCAAATGACGGTGATTTTTCTGGAGCAGTAAAAGCAGCAATTAATAGATTTAAGAAAAAAGTTATTTATGTTGCGATTGGGAATAAAAGATCTATTTCTTATCATCTTAAAAAAGTTGCATCAAAAACCTTAAGAATAAATAAGAAATTTATTGGAGACATTAAAATCTAACATCTATTCTCGGCTATAGAGTTCTTTATAAACTCCTAACTCTCAATCCAAACCAAATAACAATATACAAAAAACTTATAAATCAAAATCAAGAAAACTAGTTGAAGTGACAAAAATGGAGATGGAAAGATTTATAAACACCTGTTAAATATAATTAACATATGTTAAATATAATTAA
>CAYPRJ010000028.1:0-5861 GCA_964413095.1 Candidatus Woesearchaeota archaeon | reverse complement strand
CAGAAAGTGTTTTAGTTGAAGAAGAAGTTAGTTTTAAGAAAAATTTTGATACAGGCGCATTGCCCTTAGGAGAATATATTGTTGGTTTAGAGTTAGTTTATCCTGGGGGTGTTGCTCCTTCAAGTGCGCATTTTGAGATTGTGCAAGGAAAATTCTTAACATTAACATATACAGAAATTATTTTTTATATAATAGTATGTATCTTAATCATTACGATTGTAATAGTGATTATTCTTATTATAAAACAGTTAAAAAAAGAAAAGATGAAATATTTTTAAATATCATTTTCTTTTCTAAATCATGGAATTAGATAAAGCAATAAAAGAACGTCACAGCGTACGCAAATTTAAAAGCAAAAAACCAAACTGGAGAGATATTCTGGAATGTATAGATGCTTCAAGATATGCTCCTATGGCAGGAAATAATTTCACATTAAAATTCATAGTTGTTTCTGATGAAAAAACAATACAAAAAATCTCAGAAGCTTGCCAGCAACCATTTGTATCACAAGCAAAATATATTGTAGTAGTTTGTTCTCTTCCAAATCGTCCAAAAAACGCCTATGAAGAAAGAGGAGAAATATTTGTCAGACAACAAGCTGGTGCAGCAATACAAAATTTTTTATTAAAAATCCAAGAAGCAAAACTCTCCACTTGCTGGGTAGGATATTTTGTAGAAGAGCAAATAAAAAATGAATTAAATATTCCAGAAAAAGCACAAGTAGAAGCTGTTTTTCCTATAGGATATGAATTAGAAAAAACAAAGCCAAAAAGAAAAACAGAACTTGACAATATTTTATATTTTGAAAAATACAAAAACAAAAAACAAAAACAACCTGAAAAAATTAACTAATAAGAAAATAATTCTATTCCACCACTTATCTTAGAAGATAAATTATAAACTAAAGCAAATACTGTTCCTTGAATAAACCCAAGAATTCCAAATATTATTGGAAAAGCAAGCAAAGAACCAAAACTAGAAATAAAACTCAGGGCTGGTGGAAGATATTGTGAAAGAAAATCATTTCCAATAAAAGAAAATAACAAAGACAAAATTGCTATAAAAAATCCAATAATTGCACTAACAAGAGCTAAAGTAATTCCCAAAGAAAAAACACCTATTTTTTTAACTCTTGCAGATTCTACTTCCTCAGAAATTCCATCCCTCTTTTCCATATAACTACAAAGAAAAATACTTTAAAAAATTTATTAAAAAAGAAAAACTCGGAGCATTGCTCCGAGTAAAAAATTATTTCCAAACTTCTATTCCTAAATCAGAAATCTCTTTTGATGCAGGAAATGCTTGTTCTTCTGTCTCTTTTCCCAAAACATATGGGCTTTTAACACCAGTCATTATTGTTATTACCCTAACTCTGCCAGTAAATTCTTTATTAATTCTGGCTCCAATAATAACTTGTGCTTCTTGGTTCAAATTTTCAGAGACATTTCTTCCTATGGTATCAAATTCTTCTAATTTCAAATCAGGTCCACAAGTCACATGAATTAAAGCTCCACCAGCACCTTTATAATCCACGTCAAGTAGAGGATGTGTAAGTGCTTGCTGAACAGCTTCATTGACTTTGTCAGACTGAGAATCGCTCTCTCCAATACCAATTACTGCAACACCGCCGTTTTTCATTATTGCTGAAACATCTGCATAATCCAAATTAATCAAACTTGGTAAAGTAATAGTTTCAACAATTCCTTTAACCATTGTAGACACAAGTTCATTAGCAACAGCAAATGCCTTTTCTATAGGCAATTGTCCTGCAATATCCACTAACTTATTGTTGTCAAGAACAATAGAAGTATCTGTAACCTCTCTTAACTCCTGCAAAGCAAATTCTGCTTTATCTATTCTGGCTTTTTCAGATTCAAAAGGCACTGTCACAACACCAATTACAACAGCTCCTGTTTCTTTAGCAAGTTGTGCAACTATTGGCGCTGCTCCACTTCCAGTTCCACCACCCATACCAGAAATAACAAACACCATATCTGCTCCTGATACTGATTTTTTCAAATCTACTAAAGCTTCTTTTGCAGCTTCTCTTCCCATTTGTGGTTTTCCACCACAACCTAATCCTCTAGTAAGTTCCTTACCAATAAGAATTTTTTCATCAGCTTTAGTGACACTCAAATGAAGAGCATCTGTGTTTGCAGCATAGATAGTAGCTCCATCAATTCCTTTGTTAAAAAGCCATGTTACTGCATTGCATCCCATTCCACCAACACCAATAACTTTTATGTTAGCTTTTCCTGCTTTCAAGTCATCAAAGTTAATGCTATGAGTTTCTGAATTTTGTACTGCTTCTTTTGCAAAGTCTAAAACCATCTTATCCTCCTTTCAGTTTTTTTATCTTTCTCTTCGAAAGATTTAAATAGTTGACATACTATCAACTATCACAGAAAAATACAACATAAATTTATTCAGCCCCCACTGAATAAATTATTATAATAACTATATAAAAAATTCATTCTTTAAAAATTCTTCTATACTTTTATTCAAGAATAAAATTTCTGATTATTCTTTTTTCTTCCTAATGGTTTACCTCTATTGTAGATTTATATTTAAGATATTAATTAAGGGTTTTTATTTTTTGAACAAGATAGCCATCTCTGAATTAAAGTTAAATGAAAATAAGTGATTGATTAAATTATTCAAAACAATTTAAGATTAAGCTCTTCCTCTTCCAGAACTCACACTACTTATACTTGTTGATGAAGGACCAGCACTACTAACTTGTGAAGAACCTCTTTGAGTTTCAGCTTTTACTCTTTCCCGAACTTCCTTTATTTTAGATTTTGCAGGATCTTCAAGACCATTTAAAACTTCATCCAATTCTTTTTCAGTTTCGTCTTCACTTTCTTCAAGTTCTTCAGATTCTCTTTCTATTTCATCTGTTTCCTCCTCAGAAATTTCTTCATCTTCAGTTTCATTTTCTTCTTCAGTTTCATTTTCTTCTTCAGCATCATCTTCATCTCCTTCTTTATCTCTCTCATTTTTTCTTTCTCTTAAAGCATTAACAGCTTCTTCTCTTCCTCTTGTACTAGTTTCCATGGCGTTTTCAACTCCTGCTCTTGCCTGTTCAGGAACTTTATTATAAACATCTCCTAAAACTCTTAAATGAATTGAGGTAGCAGCTGCAACTAATTCATCAACACTTGTAGTATTTTCTCCTAATTCTCTTGCAATCTCAGAAATTTTTTTAGATTTATTCAAATTATCTTCATATTCATCAACTAAATTTTGTATTTTTTCATCTTCAGAATTTTCCTCTGCTAAAGCATAAGCTTCTGCCAACCTTTCTTCAGAATATTTAATATATTTTTCAGCTTTCTCAATATCATTAAAAGTAAAAATCAAATCTATTCTCTCAAAAGCTCTCTTAAATCCATAAAATATAGAATTAGGTCCAGCCCTTGCTCTTTTCAAACCAGGAGGAATAAAACCTATTTTATCTTTTTCATCTTCAGTCTCATTTTCTTCTGTTTCATTTCCTGGCTCTTCTTTTGTGGCATTTGTTAAAGATAAATAAGCTTCATAAGCATCAACTCTTCCAGAACCTTGAGTATTTTCATCTAACCCTAAATCAAGAGCAGTTGATTTTAATATTTCTTTTATATCAAAAGGACTAAGAGTTGAATCAGTTTCTAATAATAAAGCTACAGCTCCTGAAACATGGGGTGTTGAGCTACTTGTCCCAGATAAAGATTTAAAACCCTCTGTCCATGTTGAAGTTATTGAAACACCAGGAGCAACTAAATCAGGTTTTACTCTTCCGTCATCTGTTGGTCCTCGACTACTAAAGCTTGGAACATTATCATTATCATCCACTGCACCAACAGTAATTCCTTTTTTTGAACAACCAGGAGTTGTAATGGTTTCTACATCAGGCCCAGAATTACCAGCAGCAACTACTGCAACAACACCATCATTAACAGCTTTGTCAACTGCTTGCGAGAGAGCATCTGTTCCATCACAATTATCAATCTCTGCTCCAAAACTCATACTAATAATTTCTGCTCCATTATCTATTGCCCATTCAATTCCCTCAATAACATCAGAACCAGAACCACTTCCATCTTTATTTAAAACTTTAACATTAAATAAATCAGCATCATAAGCAACTCCTCTATAAGTTGAATCAGTAGAAGCAACAATACCTGCAACATGTGTGCCATGTCCGTGCAAATCATCTGTTCCTTCTCCAGTGTAATCTATTTCTCTTTCAACTGTTAAAGAAGGATGCTCGTCGTGAATTCCTGTATCAAAAACAGCAACATCTATATTTTTCCCTGTTATGCCTTCTTGCCAAACCTTATCTGCCTGAATCTGTGGAATGCTTTTATCAAGAACTAATTTAACATCATAATCTGGTTCAACTAATTTAACAAATGCTCTTTTTGCTACTTTATCTGCTGCCTGAGCAGGAACTTTTGCAGCAACAGCATTTATTATTGTATATTGATATTTTATACTTGCTCCGTCTGATTTAATAACACTTATATCTGCAGGAGTTGGAGCATCTTCAAATAAAATTATTACAGAAACATTTTCAGTTGCAGATGTTTTAGCAACAATTTCAGATAAATCAGGTTTAAGTTCTCCTGCCAAAACAAGTGGAGAAAAAAATAATAAAGAGAAAACTAGCAAAATTACTGCTATATGTTTTATTTTCAGATTCATTTTCCCCTTTTTATTTTAATAAATTCATGCAAGACCGTCTTGAGTTTCTCCTTGACTAACTTCTTGTTCTGTTTGTTCTCCTGACTCAGGAATTTCAACTTCAATCTCTCCACTATCTTTTCCCTTTGCTTCTTCTGGAACAGATAATCCTCTTTCTTCTAATGCACTAACAGCAGAATCTCTACTCCTTTGAGAATTCTCTATCGCTCTTTGAATTGACGCCCTTGCTTGTTCTGGAACTTTTTCTAGAACATCTTGTAAAACAGTTATATGTGATGATGTTGCTGTAGCAACTAATTCATTTGCTTTTGAAGGATCCTTACCAGCTTGCTCTGCAGTTGTTGAAATTTCCTCTCCGAATTGTGCATATTTTTCATATTCTTCTACTGCTTCAGCAACTTTCTCTTCATCTCCTTCCTCTGCAAATTCCTGCATTTTATTCACTCTACTTTCTGCAGCTTCAATTGAAATCTCTGCAGATTTCTCTGGATTTTCTCTTGCTAAAGTTTTTAATGCTTCTTGGTTTCCTCTTATAGATCTTTCTCTTGCAGCAACTATTCTCTCCCTTGCCTGCTCAGGAACTCTTTCCTGCACTTCATCAAGAACTGTTAAATGTTGTAAAGTAGCCATAGAAACAAGCTCTGCCAGTTTTTCTTTATCACTAGCTTCTTTTGCCAAAGATGCAATCTCGTTTGCTTTGTTAATCTGGTTTTCATATTCTTCAGAAAGCTCGTCTACAAATTCAGACTCTCCCTTATTTGCCATTGCTTCTGCTTCAGCTAATCTTCTTTCTGCAAGTTTAAGTGCACGCGCTGTTTTTGCTGTTTCTCCAAATGTAAATGCATTTCCAAGTCCTTCAAAAGCTTTTTTTAACCCATAAAATGCACTATCTGGTAATGTTCCTGGATTTGATAGTTCTTCTGATTGTGCATAAACCAAATTAAGCAATAATAAAATCATTAAAATTGATAAGATTGTTTTTTTCATTTTTTTACCTCTTTTCAATATAAAAATATTTTAATTTATAAATTTATCGTTTTTTTTTTGGTTTTGGTAAATTCCTATTTATTTTTGTTATTTTTATCACCTCTTTTTGTGTTACAAATTAAAATTGTGTTGTAGATTAAATTGTAAATTAAACATCGTGTTTCTTTATTAAATCTAAAAAATTGTAA
>CAYPRJ010000027.1:0-5930 GCA_964413095.1 Candidatus Woesearchaeota archaeon | reverse complement strand
CCTTTTCTATATTTGAAATATAATAATGAAACGGGCAAAAACATCGCATACACTTATACGTTAGGCGTAATTGTGAATGCTCTAAACCCCCAACCACCCACCCCTAAAATGTAGAAATTGTTGTTGTAAATTAAAAGTGAGCCGCCTTAGTGCTTCGCACATTTACTCTCGCTTTCAGCTCGAGATTTTATTAAGTGCCATTTCTTTATCCTTAATAACAAGTTTTATTAATGTTTGATAATTTACTTAATACTATGAAGCAAAAACAAATTAAATCAGCATTTGAAATTTTGCCACCAATTAAAAAAATAATAAGAAAGAAAACCCCCCTTATTCAGGGTTATGATATTTCAGATGAAGAAATAAAACAGGCATGGAAAAAAGATAAACCAATAACTCTTTCTTTGTATCTTGGAGCAAAGTGCAATTTAAGATGTCTTTATTGTTTCACTCGTGGTGGAACTTTGACAAAAAATAATTTAACTGAAAAAGAATATAAAAGGATTATTGATGAAGCATTTGAATTGGGTGTAAAAAATGTAATGTTTACTGGTAGAGGTGAACCACTCTTTTATCCTTTGTTGTGGAAATTGCTTAAATATATTAAAGATAAAGGTGGTTGGAACATTGTCCTTACTAACGCTACGCTTGTTACTCCAGAAATTGCTAAAAAACTATTTGATTTAAATTGTTCTGTAATGACAAAAATTAATTCCTTTGACCCTAAAATACAAGATAAATTAGTTGGTGTTAAAGGAATAGCTAAAAAAATGTATAAAGGTTTAAATTATTTCATTGAAACAGGTTTTAATAAAACACATCCCACAAGACTTGCTAATGATAATTTAATTAGTAAATTGACATACAAAGAGATACCTTTTATGACCAAGTATTTTATTAGTCACAATATCCAGCCAATTTTTGAAACAATCCTTTGGGAAGGTCGAGCAATAGATAATATTAACACTTTGAAAATTACTAAAAAAGAGTTAGATTGGCTGGAAAAAGAATTAAAAAAATTGAAAGGCTCATACGCAAAAGGAACTTATTTTAAAGGTGAAGAATGTATTGTTGATACAATAATGATACTAATTAACGAAAAAGGTGATATGATGCCTTGTTGGGCACGAGAAGATTTAAGCATCGGAAATATCCGAAAGTCATCATTAAAAAATTTATGGCATACTCCTCAACTTGTTAAAATGAGAAGAAACCACAAGGAAATAATAAAAAAAGTTAGAAAAGGTTTTATGCCACCACGAGAATGCCCTGGCAGACAACATGCTAGAGGAATATTAAAGAAAAAAGGAATTGATGTGTCTAAATATGAATAAAATGACTCCAAAATCTATTTTAGAATATTGGCAAGATTATATAAAAAATGCCAACCTCTTGATTAAAGATTGGCTTGAAAAAGAAAATATTTATCTTAGAAAAAAAATAAAAAAAGATTCTATTGTTTTAGATGTTGGATGTGGCTTTGGGAGAAATGTAAAAACGATTATTAATATTGCTAAGAAAATTATCGGGATTGATAACAATAAAGACCTATTTGAAGAAATTAGAGAAAAATTATCAAAATTCAAAAATGTTGAGGTCTTTCTTGAAGATGCAAGAAAAATGCATTTTGATAATAATATTTTTGATTGTTCTATTTGTATGGGTAATACATTTGGAGATTTTGGAAAAGACAAATTAAAGATATTAAAAGAAATGAAAAGAGTAACAAAGAAAGAGGGTAAAATAATAATCAGCGTGTATTCGGAAAATGCATTAGATATACGGATTGAAGATTATAAAAGAATTGGAATAAAGATTAAAAAAATTCAAAATGGAACAATTTATTCTGAAAATGGCTTAATTTTGGAGCAATTCAATAAAGAAAAATTAAAAAAACTTTTTGATTCAGCTGGATTGAATGTTAAAATTATTGAACTAAATTCTATTTCTTATTTGTGTGAAACAATTGTATGACAGAAACGGCACTTTATTTTGATTACAAAAAAGGCGGCGGCTCACAAAAAATACAACAACAATTTCTATTATCTGTAAAGGACAGCGTCCCGCCGTCCAGAGCATTCACAACTCAAAAATTCTGCGAATTTTTGCCCCGCCTTGCAGGCTCTCGCTAACGCTCGGGACGCCTAACAGCGATTAAGAGGGAAATTCCTGCGAATTTTTCCCAAATTTTTTCCTGCGGAAAAAACTTCCCTTAAGCCCGACGTTATATTCAATAGTCAGCCAGCCACAAAGTTTATATTACTATTTATTTTTATCTAATATATGATAACATTTTATTTAGTAAGGCATGGAAATACAGAACATAATTGGAATTCTATTACCATGGGGCAAATAGATACTCCTTTAACTAATGAAGGTTTGAAAAATGCAAATGTTCTTGCAAAAAAACTAAAAGGCATAAATTTCGATTATATTTTTTCAAGTGATTTAGGAAGGGCATTTATTACAGCGCATATTATTGCAGAAAAATTAAACCTTGAAAAAAAATTATTTCCTGCAAAAGAGTTGAGAGAAATCAATTATGGAATTTATGCAAATCGAAAAAAAGATGAAGTTAAAAGAGAGTGTCCAAAATATAAAAAAGATGTTTCTTATGTTTTTCCAGAAGGCGAAAGTTATTATCAAGTGCAAGATAGAGTTGTTAAATTTATCAAAGATTTAGAAAGAAAACATAAGAATCAAACACTTCTTTTAGTTGGACATGCTGGAGTTATTAGAGCAATAAATTGTTTTTTTCATGGGTGGGATTTTCAAGAACATTTGAAGATGAAATTATCTCATAAGTATATCGGAAAATTTGTGATAGATAAAAATAAACTTATTTCTTATAACAAATTAAATGATTAAGTGGCTGGCTGACTACTCTGAAATTTCCCTTCGGGACGTTGCACTAAATTTCAGCTCTTCGGGGAATATAACAAGGATTTAGAGGTTCCAGAAACTTGCAGTTTCTTCCACCCAAATTTTGCTCCGTTTCACTCCGCAAAACTTCGTATATCCCTAACGTTAGGCGTAATTGTAAAACAGCATTTAAGAAAATAATAAAAAAGATAGCAGAGAGAACACTTTTAAACCCCCGACCACCCACCCCTAATTTGTGGGCGCACTAACGAAAACATTATAAAACCCTTTAAATTAACAATACATATGGAAAAACCAAACAATCAATATTGGGAAAAACTTGAAAAGATATTCGGGAAAGTTAATTCTCTTTTAATCTCAAATTTCGGAAAATCCTACTTTAATGGAATAAAGGGTTGGCAATATTCAGAAGAAGAACTAAAAGAAGCCAACCAAAAAGGAGAATTAATAACTATGGATTTAGATTTCCCTGGAAATAAATGCAAATTAGATTGTGTTTATTGTTTTGCTAAAGTCGGTGAGAAAACAGGAACATATTACCGACCAGGCGAAGGAGATAAACCCCTCACAATAGAAGAAGTCAAAAAATTCTTAGTTGAAGCTAAAAAACTTGGATTAAAGAGTATAAAAGTAATTGGATTCAGAGAACCTTTTGATAATCCAGGTTTTTATGATTTTATTGACTTCACAACAAAACTAGGATTACACTTAGTTATATTTACTGCGGGCTATACTTTAGGGGAAGAAAATTTTGGTGGAGATTTGCAAAAAGCAATAAATTTTCTTGCCGAAAGAAAGGTTTCTTTAATGATTAAACTTCACACTTTAGACAAAGAAACAGAAGATAAAATAGTAAATCTAAAAGGTTACTCAGATACAAGAAATAAACTCTTTAAAGCCCTGATTAATGATGGGAGATTTACTGAATGTAATCCTACAAGACTTGGGATAGAAAATGTCATTTCTTCAAAAAATACAGAAGAGCTTCTTGCTATTTATGAATATTTTAAAATATGGAGAAATGTTTTTGTTGATTTAGACCCCCCAATTCCAATTGGAAGAACAGGAACCTTAGAGGAAGCAGAAAAAGCAGGTTTATTACCTCAAGACAAACTTAAACAATTATGCATAAATGTTTATCAAATTAATAAAAAATATGGGATTCCGTTTATAGGAGTTTCTCCATATTTTGGTGGAGACCCTTGCACCCAATTAACAAATGGATTATATTTAACAATCTCTGGAAAAGTAATGACTTGCTGTGGCGGGGATGAAGAAATTGGCAATGTTAAAAAACAAAGTGTTAAAGAAATTTTTGAGAACAATCCTCACAGAAACAAGGATTGTATATTCCATAATTGCCCCTATAGAGAAAAAAGAGGCATAATGACTAAGGATTTTATAAAAGAAGTAGAAGAAAAAATACGCGCGCCCATTATAAAATAAGACGACGTCCCGCCGTCCTAAAGTGTTCTCTCTGAATTATTAAAATGCTGTTTTACAACTCTGCAAAAAATCAAAGATTTTTCTTGCCACGCCTTGCAGGTTCTTACTTCGTTCGGGACGCCTAACAGCGATTATCTGGAAAATCCTTGCAGGATTTTGCCCAAATTTCACTTCGTGAAACTTCAGATAATCGCGATGTTAAGTGAAATATTTGCCCCTTAATTTTGAAATAGCTAAATGTTTAAAAAGATATTACTAAAATCAATACCATACTTTGCAGCCATAATTACTGGTGTAATTTTTTATTTTCTGGCTATCTTCCTAGATGAAAAATTTTATGATTTGCTCATTAATATTTCAGCAACATTTTTCGCTATACCATTATTGTTTTTCTTTTATGAAACAGCGAAATCTTTTTCTCACAAAAAACTAAATAGAGAAATTTTTGATTACGCAAAAATGCAAGTAGACAGAGAGTTGCTATCAATTCTAAACCAACTTCAAAAAATTGTATTCACACTTGAAGAAAAAGATTTTTCAAATAAGGCGATAAATAAATTTCTCTCATACAAAAAAGAGGATATCAAGAATAAACTTCAAGAAAACAAATATCTTGGATTCCAGGTTTTTAAACATTGGGATGTTAGTGAAAAATGCTTACATGACTTATTAAAAAATCCGTTTATTCTTGAAAAAATGGAAGATGAGCAAATCATATCCGTAATTGGTATTTTAAAAAGCATAAGAGCACTCGAAGCAATTCAAAAAATTGATGAGCTATACATTGAAACAGAAGAGCACGCAAAAGGCTTCAAAATAACAAATGGAAGCGAGATGAATCCAGAAAATAAAAAATTTCCAGATAGGCACATATTGTTAAAACATTTAGCTGAAGATAGCTTTATAGTTCATGACTTCGGCGACATACCAAAATATAATTTGGATAAATGTCTTAAATACTTCAAAGCTAATGATAAAATAATAGAATATTATGCCGAAGTCATTTTTGATCTACTTAAAGATATCAATAGCTGGTTAGATACAACAGGTTTAGAATTTATTATTGATACAAAAATATTTAAAATACGGGGCAAACACATCACTTAACACGGCATATACGACTACACTTCGTTTCGTCCATATTGCTAACGCAACATCGTATATGCCGGAGCGTTATGTGTAATTTTTATCGGTGGCTATCGAAAACTTTATATCTTGCTTTCAATATATTAAAACTATGACCAACATTTTTATTATTCATGGAGCATACGGAAACCCTGAAGAAAATTGGTTTCCTTGGCTTAAATCTGAACTTGAAAAATTAGATTGTAGAGTTTTCGTTCCAAAATTTCCCACTCCTGAAAATCAATCGCTTGAAAATTGGAATAAAATTTTTGATGATTATGAACAATACTTGAACGAAAACTCTATTGTTGTTGGTCATAGTTTAGGACCTGCATTTTTGTTGAATGTTATTGAAGAACTAAACAAGCCAATCAAAGCAGCTTTTTTTGTTTCTGGATTTTTAGATTCATTAGGCAATCCTGATTTTGATAATATCAATAAATCATTTATTGAAAAAAGCTTTGATTGGCAGAAGA
>CAYPRJ010000026.1:4837-6601 GCA_964413095.1 Candidatus Woesearchaeota archaeon | reverse complement strand
CAGCTTGTTCTTCTAACTCTGTAGAATTATATAAACCATCATCTATTATATTAGAAGTTGATATTCCACTTAACTGACTTCCATTGCCTATAAAATATGAAGCTGTAATATTTTTACCAGTTAAATCCAAGTTAGAATCATTATCAATCCCTAAAGCACTTATATTTTTAGCTCTAAAAGCATAAGGAGTCCTCGCAACTTTTGTTGTATCTTTCAGCACACTGTCTCTATAATAACAAAACCAATACTGATCTGAAAAATCCAAATTAACATTCTTTAAGTTATATGAAACAATTCCCCGAGAATCAGTAGTCTTAGTTGTTGTATTGCTATAAACAATATTACTACATTCAGAATTAAGAGAAATATTAATTGTAATATTAAAAGTTCCTGTAACAATATCTCCATTACTATCAGTTGTCTGAATTTGTATTGGAATATTATCTGCCACAGACTCTGCTGACACAAAAGCCATTAAAAACAAAATGCAAATAATAAAAATCACTTCTTTTTTCATAATTTACTAAAGTTTATACTATATAAAAATCTAACTCTTTAAAGATAAAGATTAAAAATCCGGTTTTCCTAAAAGAATTATGAAAAGAGAGGTAATAATTTTGTGTATTCTATTAATATTGCAGATTTCTTTAGTTAGTTCTGATGTTTTTTCTATAGGAAAATCCAGCAGTGGAGAATTAAGTGTGGGAGGAAGTACAACAGACACAGCATTCACACAAATTCCAACAACTACAACCACAACACCTTCAACAACCACTGGAACTACAGGCGGAGGTGGAGGAGCAAAACAAGAAATAAAAAATTTTAGTTTAAGTGAAACTTCTTTTACATTACAAATAAAAAAAGGAGAATTATATCAAAAACAAATAACAATCAAAAATACAGGAACTCAAACACTAAACATTAATATATCAACTAACTTAAAAAAATTCATAATTCCTCACACAGAAAAAATTACATTAAGTTCAGGAGAAAGTAAAATAATAACTTTTGATATATACTTCTCAGAAAACCAAGCAACAGACACATACATAGGAAAAATAAATTTCAATTCTCAAACTATCAACAAATCAATAAATGTTATTCTTGATGTAAAAGATAAAAAACCATTATTTGATATAAAAACTTCAGTATTAGACAAAAGAGCATTTCAGGGAAAAAAAGTAACAGCTAATGTAGAAATTTTAAACCTTGGAGATTTGAAAAACATAGATGTTGACTTAGAATACAAAATCAGAGATTTTGAAAACAACACTTACACATTAAAAAAAGAAAGTTTTGCAATTGAGGATTCTTGGAAAGGAAAAATATTTTTAGAAATTCCAAAGGATTTGCAAACAGGAAATTATATTTTTTATTCAAAAGTCAGCTATGATAATATCACTGCAACAAGTTACGATACCTTTGAAATAGTAGAATTTTCTATAGAAGAATTTATAGGAAAGTATTTATCCTTAATAATAATCTTATTCTTGATAATAATTGTTCTTCTGCTAGTTATAATAATCTTTATACTAAGAAGAAAAAGAAACAATAAATCCAAAAGAAAAGGCAAAAGGAAAAGGCAAAGAGAACAAAAAGAGAATGAACAAAAAAAATTGAAAGAAGAAAGAATAAAGCAAAAAGAAAAGACAAAAAGACATAGAATAAAGCAAAGAAGAAACAGAAAGAATGCTTTAAAGAAAAGAAGAGAGAAAAGAAGAGAAAAAAGAAAAAAGAGAAGATATCAAAGGAAAATGCAAAAAG
>CAYPRJ010000026.1:0-4737 GCA_964413095.1 Candidatus Woesearchaeota archaeon | reverse complement strand
AAGAGGAAAAAAAAGAGATTAGAAAAGAACAGAAAAGAAAAAATGAAAAGAGGATGCAAAAAGAAGAGGAAAAAAAAGAGATTAGAAAAGAACAGAAAAGAAAAAATGAAAAGAGGATAAAAAAAGAAGAAAGGAGAAAAGCAAGAGAGAATAGAATAAAAGAAAGGGAAAAAAGAAAGCAAAGAAAAAAGAAAGAGAGAGATAAAAGAAAAGAAGGGAGAAAGAAAAAAAGGAAACAAAAAAGAACAAATAGAAAGAAAAGAAGAAAAGAAAGATTAAATAAAAAAGCAAGAGAAAGCAAGAGAAAAAAAGAGTTAAGGAAGAAAAGAAGAGAAGAAAAGCGAGAAAGAAAAAGAGAAGAAAGAATTAAGCAGAGAAAAGCAAGAAAGACAAGAAGAAAAAAGAGGAAAAAGAAGACTAAAAAAAATAAAAAGAAAGAGCAAAGAGAAAGGAAGAAAAAAGAAAGAGCAAAAAAAATCAGGCAGAAAAAGATAGCCAAAGAAGCAAAAAGAAAAGCAAGGAAAAAATTAAGAGAAGAAAGGAAAAAAGCAAATAAAGAATCAAAGGAGAAAAAGAAGAAGAAACAAATTGAAAGGAAAAAATTAAGAGAAGAAAAAAAGAAAAAACAAAGAGAGAAAAAGAAAGGGAGAAAAGAAAAGGAGATTGAAAAAAAGGAAAAAGAAGAATTAAGAAAAGAGAAAAAGAAAGGGAGAAAAGAAAGAAAAACTAAAAGAAAGCAAAGAAGAATTGAAAAAAGAAAACTAAAAGAGAAAAGGATTAAGAAAAGAGAAGAAAGAAAAAAGAGGAGAGCTAAGAAAAAAAGACTAAAAAAAGAGAGAAAAGAAAAAAAGGAAAAAGAAAAATTAAGAAAAGAGAAGAAAAAATTAAGAGAATTAGAAAAAGAAGAAAAAGAACTTCAGGATAAAAAAATATCTGAACAATTTACAAAAATTAATAAAGAAATAGAAGCTCCTGAAATTAAAGAAGAGAAAAGAAAAGAAATATCTCAAAAACAAGAAAGTCTTAAAGCAAAGAGAAAAGAAAAGGAAAAAGAACTTAAAGAAAAAAGAAAGAGACAAAAACAAAATAAAAGAGAAAAACTGAAAGAGAAAAAAAGAGAAAAGATTAAAAGAAAAATATACAAGAATTTGCTAAAAAAGAAAATAAAAGCAAAAAAAGAGGAAATATCTAAAAAGAAAAAAGGGGAGAGTGTCTAATATCATCACCCGTTAAATTAACGCAATCAAAAATAGAAAAGTTTTTAAGGTTTATTTGCATAAATTTTGCATAGCAAAATTTACTTTTGCTACATGTAGGTAATTGCCCATATGCGGTCTAATAGTTTCGGACGAAAGACCTTAACTGGGTATAAGGGTCATGGACCCACTTTACTTACATTAATTTTCTTTTTAAATATTTTAGTTTATCTATTTGTGGTTTTTTGAGAGTTATGTTAGCAGGTTGTCTTCCTCTCGCTACATTTTTAGCAATATAATGTGCTTTTGATTTTCCCTCTCCTCTTCTTTTAAATGAATGACCCCGCGCTAAAGCGCGAGGTATCGATAATAAAATGTTAATGGAAATCAATCCAGGGTTGAGAAGAACTAAAGTAGTTGGTTATAGCCAGTATGATTTTACTTTATTAACAGAATTAAATTTTGGGAACGGCGATTCCTCCCAAAACTTAAAAGTCTGGGTATCCTCGCCGTGGATGTAATGAAATTTTTAATCTACTTATTAAATGCTGTTCATTATATTCTTTGGCTATAGCCATTAGATAATTATTTACTGCCCAAGAAGGAGATACATCATTACATATTTTAACTCTGTTAAATAGACCATTTGACAATTTTAGTAAATGATATAAAATAAAACAATAAATAATCACAACAACTCTCCTATTGTTCTTTTTATCCAAATTTTTTTCTACTTTTTTGATAAATTTATTTTTCATATCGTTCTTGTCTTTACTTTTTATTTTAACAGAATAACTTATTCCTCTTTGTTTAATTGCTATTGCAGTATCTTTATTCCAACTATTATCTATTTGTTCACTCAAATCTATCTCTGCATATTCTCTCTCCATAAAATAACTTATTTTAAAACATTAAAAATCTACCCCTAATTTTTCTCCACCAAAACCCTTAAAAACTCTGTTTTCTACACAAAATTGTCTAACTTCGGTTAGACATCGGAAGGATTGAACTTCGGTTTTTTCCTTCCACTTATTTTTAGATTATTAATTAAATACAAAACTTTTATAAAATACGTTTTCTTTTCCCCAACAATTAATAGCTGAAATTTATTCAGCAAACCTCGTAGTTTTGAAGTTTACTTCAAACCCTCTACGAATACAGGAAGCGCGATGGAAAAAGATTTAGGAAAAATTTCAAAGAATGATACAACAGACATAGTTGTAAGAGTAGATGATTTTGGGGGAAAAACAGGTTTAACAATAAGAGAGTTTGTAACAGGAGATAGATACACAGGATTCACAAAATCAGGTGTTAGAATTATGGCTGAAGATTTTCCAAATTTTAAAGAGATGATAAATTCAATAAGTGAAGAAGACATGAAACCAGCTGAAAATAAAGAAGAAAATTTGCCTGAAAACCAAAAAACTCTCAACAACCAAAAAGAAAAATCAGAAGAAGTTAAAGTAGAAAAACCTGGCTCAAACAAAGAACAACTTCCTGATTATTAACTAGTTTCTCCAAAATATTTAAAACATATTTTTGGTATTTTATTTATGAAGAATAAACAATTTTTGTCTAAGCTATCTTTAGAATAAATTAAAAATAAAAAGAGATTTAAATTACTATAAACTATTTGCTTTCTGTTTCAATCAATGAATCTCTGTTTTTTATTTCTTCATATTTAAACTTTCTCCTTATCTCTTCTAAAACTCTCTGTTTAAATTCTTCTAAAGAAACCTCTCTTCCGAGAGCTTCTTCAAGATTTGTTACTCCAAGCTCATCAGAAGAATAACCACAAGGATTTACATATTTGAATCCATCTGTGCTTCCTTTTTTAACATAAAAATTAAACCCGTGATATGCAACACCCTTAGATAGTTTTATTCCTTTTCCTCCTAATTTCAATGGTCTTCCATTTCTTTCAATCCATACATCTTTACCATCTTTTTTATTATTAGACCTTTTTTTTGCATCTAAACCGTAATCATTTAAAACATCACTCATTATTGAATTGATTATCTTTAGATATCCTCCCGGACCAAAAATATTTTTTGAGATTCTTTCATATTTAACAATTGGATAAAAATTAATTTGTCCTGAACCAATAAATGTGGCTCCCCCTCCCCTGGATGTCTGTGAAAAATCTATCTCTTTTTCTTTTTTAAGATAGTCTATAGCATTTTCTTTTGTGAACTCTATCCCTTTTGATTTCATTTCTTTAATAAGATTATCTGAAAATTTATTGCTCTCTCCTCTCATTCCAAAATTTATTGTTGGATAGTGTTCTGAAATAAGAATTGTGTCTGGTATTTCGTCCTTAGCTCTTTTTTCAGAAAGTTCTTCCTGAAGTTTGAAAGTTTCAGAATAATCTGTTTTTCCAAGATCAAAATAATTAGCAGTTCTCATTTCTAAATCCATCATAAGTTATTTTTAAAATCATTTAATCATCTTTAATTTTTTTAAACAAATTCCAGCCACAATCGTCAAAGGATCAAATATTGGTGCCGAGGCAGGATTATAACAAGTTTCTAATTTAGCAATCTCCTCTATTTTAGTCTTTTTTTGTATAGCTAAAGCAATTAAATCTAATCTTCCAACAACTTCGCTGTTTCCAATAATTTGTCCGCCAATAACTTTCCCTTTTGTATTACAAATAAGTTTAATTGTTATCTTTTCCTTGTTAGAGTAATATTCTGCCCTAACATCACCAGTATACCTCGCTGAAACCGATTTTATTCCTAATTCTTTT
Organism: Candidatus Woesearchaeota archaeon; assembly: GCA_964413095.1. Classification (GTDB taxonomy): domain Archaea; phylum Nanobdellota; class Nanobdellia; order Pacearchaeales; family GW2011-AR1; genus CAYPRJ01. The sequence goes on along the minus strand of CAYPRJ010000026.1, from coordinate 792 downwards.
GCTCTTTTTTGAGTTATTCCTACTGCTCCAACATATACATCTCCTATTTTTGAAATAGTATTATTTAAAACTGGAAGAAACTTTTCTTTTTCTCCTAAAATATTTCTTGCAATAACTTTAGCTTGTCTAACTGCAGTTGTTCCTAACTGACTCAAAACTTTTTCATTTGTATTAAATTCAAAAGATTCAACACAATCACCACAAGCATAAACATCTTTCTCAGATGTTTCAAGATATTCATTAACAATAAGTCCTTTGTCCACTTTTAATCCAGCTTTCTCTGCAAGAGAAGTGTTTGCTCTTACACCCACACATAAAAAAAGATTATCAAATTCAATTTCTTTTTCCTCCAGAATTATTTTTTTATCTGATATTTCTTTTATCTTAGATTCCTCAAAAATTTGAATATTATTCTTTTCAAGTTTTTCTTTTAATTTTTCAGACATATCTAAATCAAGAAGATTAGGAAGAACATTTTTCTCTGCTTCAAGAATAGAAACTTTATTGCCCTTCTCCATTAAAGAAACTGCAAGTTCTACTCCAATCATCCCACCCCCGACAATTACAACATTGCCTTTTGATTCAGAAACTTTCGCAATTTCTTTTGCATCTTCAATTGTTTTCAGAACCTTATATTTAGAATTTTCCAGTCCTTTAATTTTTGGAACAAATGCAGAACCCCCGTTTGCAATAACTAATTTATCAAAATCAATTGTTTTATCTCCCTTAAGAATTATTTTTTTATCTTTAACATCTATTGTTTCTACTTCAGAATTTAATAATAAATTAATT
>CAYPRJ010000025.1:7007-8916 GCA_964413095.1 Candidatus Woesearchaeota archaeon | reverse complement strand
CCTAGCCCTTATTTTGGTTGGGAAAGCACAGGAAGTTCAACATCTGCGACTTGTTAATAAACGCAATAATTTTTAAACATCAAAATCTTTAAATAGTTATAAAAAGGGGAAATTTAATGGAGCAACAAGAATTATCTCTTCTGAAGAATTTTGAAAAAGATAGTCAATGGTTTCATGAAAATATAAATAAATTGAGGAATGAAGGATTTACAGATAAATTCGTTGCTGTAAAAGATACTCAACCTATTGCTTCAGGAGAGAATATTGATTTAGTTATAAAAGAGATTGAATCACAAAATCAAAACCCGGCTTATATTTTTATAGAGTTTGTTCATCCAAAAGGATTTACTCTGATTCTTTAAAATGAAAAGAATTTCGCTTGAAGTTTATAATTTTTCTGATGATTTGAGAATTATGGCTCATTTTTTATTGAAAGTAGAAGGATTTCCGATGCATATTCCAATTAGAGCAATTGTGGATACAGGGAGTCCCATAACTCTTATTGGTCCCTTAGATACAAAGAGAGTAAGATTATCAAAAATACAACTTAATAAGTTAGTTGGAAAAAATAAACCTGTGAATATTGGAGGAGGAAAAATATTAACGAGGATTGCTGAAAAATCTAAATTAAAATTTGCTGAAGGCTCAGAGTTTGAAATGCCTGTGAAATTTCCAATAAAAGATGAAGAAAATCCAAATCAACCGAGTTTACTTGGAGTTGACTTTATGTTAAAAACTGGAGCAAAATTATTTTTTGATCCTGCAAATAAAGAAGCCTATTTTGAAATTGATTAACTCCCCAAATACCCAACTTCTTCTTCATTTAATTTAAGTTCTTTTGCTATTGAAGGATTTGATTTTATAATTTGCTTTACAATTGGAAATTCATTCATAGCTCTTTTGTAACCGACATGAACGTATTTTGCATATTTTTGTGCTATTGATTTTTTCTTCATTGTTCTTTGGTTATTAAGCCAGATTTTTAAAATTCTTGTAGGTTTTTTGTAACTGGTGAAGCCTGTTTTTGATTTTTTTGAATTTTTTGAAGCTGAAATTCCATAACTTAATAAAATATTTTCATAAACTAAAAATCTCCAATATTGCTGTCTGTAAATTCTTCCTTTGAAAATATCAGTTTTACTTAATTTTTCAAAAGCTTTTGCAAGTTCTTCTCCCTGATATTCTGCAGGAATGTTTTCTTCTATCCATAAGATTATTTTATCTAAGTCAAGATTTACAGAATCAAAAACATGCAAAACATCTTTTGTTGGCTTTCCCTTGAAGATTGTTCTTAATGCATTAAAAATATCTGTTTCTTTATTTCTCTCGTCGAGATTTATCAAAGAAGGGTCTTCTAATCTAGACAAAGTTTGCAAATCATTTATTGCAGCTCTTAAATCTCCTTTGGATTTTATTGCAAGTTTTGTTAAAATTTCATTATCTATAAAAAGATTTTCATTTCTTAAAATTTTGAAAATGACATCTTTTGTGGTTTTGTAATTAATTTCTCTTAATTGTACGAGTTCTGATTTTTTTCTTAAAGGAACTAATTTTTTGTTCCAGACACCATTAGCAGTTATTATTACAGGATAAGAAGTTAATTCAATTAGTTTTAATAACTCTGTCAATCCTCCCCAGTCTACTTTAGAAATTCCATCAACTTCATCAACAAGGATTATTTTGTTTTTGTTGGAGAGAGATTTTTGTTCTATTGCTGGTTTTAATATTTCTTGCAGTCTTTTTTTGTTTCTTAAATCACTTGCATTAATTTCAAAAATTTCTGAATTTGTTTCATTAGCTATTGCATATGCTACAGTAGTTTTTCCAATTCCTGGAGGCCCGTGAAGAAGAAGAGCTTTCTTTTTAGGAAAATTATCTAAAAATTTTTTTATTTTTGAAATAGCTTCAT
>CAYPRJ010000025.1:0-6907 GCA_964413095.1 Candidatus Woesearchaeota archaeon | reverse complement strand
TGCTCATTTGTTATTTGTTCATTATCTGCATGTCCAAACAAACCCAAAGAGATAACTATTTTTATTCCTTCTTTTTTCATTTCATTCTTTTCCTAAACCAGCAATAACAAAACTTGCTAATAAAGATTGTAGTTGTATAAAAGGATCTGAACCTTCAATAATCCTGAATTCAGTTTCACCTGTTTTTTCTGTGAGTTTGACTTTTATTTCTGGTTCTACTGGAAGATTCCAAATTTCTTTTTGTATTGCTTTTATAACATCTTGTCCAGAAATTGATTCTTTAAGCATTATATCTAAAAGTTTTTCACGTGATTTTTGAAAGTCTCCTGATAAAGCATAATCTAAAACAACTTTGATGTCTTTTGGTTTTGTGTTAGAAATTATTGTTGAAACTAATTCTGGAGTAATATTTGGAGAAATAGAAGCAGTTGATTGCAAAATGTTTATGCATCTTCTGCAGTCTCCTTCACTTCCTTCGTAGATTAATTCTATTGCTTGTGGATTTATCGTCAAATTTTCATTTTCACTTATTCTTTGAATTATTTTTTCTATATCTTTGTTTTCTAGAAGTTTAAATCTGAAAATTGCACATCTACTCTGAATTGGATCTATTATTTTTGAAGAATAATTACAAGAAAGAATAAATCTGCATGTTGAAGAATAGTTTTCCATTGTTCTTCTTAATGCTTGTTGTGCTTCAGGGGTTAGAGCATCTGCTTCATCTAAAAAAATAACTTTAAAAGAAACATTCCCCAACGATTTTGTTCGAGCGAAGTTTTTGACTTTTTCTCTAACAACTGCAATTCCTCTTTCATCAGAAGCATTTAATTCTAAGTAGCTATCGCGCCAGTTTTCTCCAAAAAGTTCTTTAACTATTACTAATGCAAGAGTTGATTTTCCTGTTCCTGCAGGACCTGCAAAAAGTAAATGCGGAATATTTAGAGAGTTAGTTAGAGATTCTATTCTTTTTACAATATTGTCTTGACCTACAACTTCTGAGAATTTAGATGGACGATATTTTTCTGTCCAAATTGAACTAATCATAGTAGATTATTTCTTGATAAACTTATAAATATTGTTATTGTAAAGAATTACTTAGCTCTAGCTTTTCTAGCTTTTCTCTTACGCTTTTCTTTTCTAAGCTTTTTACGCTGCCATTTCCAGCGCATCTGACGCTTTTTTTTCCATCTTCTGCTTGAACGTTTCATCGTGTCTCCTGTGCTCGACGAGATAATTTTGCGTTCCACTGAATTCGTGGAGGATTTTCACTTTCGTGAAAATTGGACCAGCAAAATAAGACGAACTTTGCTAAATTGAAATTTAGTTATTAAATTTATAGAAAAAATTTGTTTTTAAAGGTTTTGAAATTTACCATTGTTCCAAACCATCATCTTATAATTAGACTCGTTCACGCTCGTGATATAAGAACTGATAATGTAGAAACGTGAACCATCCTGTTGTTGTTTTATGTTATCAATCATATTAATTGTGAGCCGAAGACGAACGTAATTTATTTAAAGTAAAATGGTTTATAAAAAATATGGCAAAAAGTTTAGAGGAAAAAAGATTTAAGCATGGAAAGATGATAGAAGGATTCCCTGAAGTAAGGGCCTATCATTTTCGAACAGACCTTGGAGCAGAAAAAGAATGGAAGGGCTTTGAAGAAAAATATGGCCAAGAATTAGCAGAATTAAGGAAAGAAAGAGAAAAACAAGAATATGAATTTGATAAGAAGCATGGAGATTTTGTTTTCACTTATTAATTATCGACTTCTCTTTACACCAATTTTATCGCAGTATTTTTCAATTGGACACTTGCTACACCAAGGAGAAACTGGCTGGCAAATATCTCTTCCAAATTGAACAAAAATCGCATTAAATTCTTTCCAGTATTTTTTTGGAAGAATTTTTGCTAATTCTTTTTCTGTTTGTAAAGGAGTTTGTGTTTTTACCCATCCAAGGCGATTTGGAATTCTGTGGCAATGGGTGTCAATTGGAAGGACTATTTTGTTAAATGCAAATGCTAAAACTATGTTTGCTGTTTTTGGCCCTATACCTTTTATTGAAATTAATTCTTCATAAGTATCAGGGACTTTTGAATTATATTTTTCAATCAGTATTTTTGAAACATATTTTATTGTTTTTGTTTTTTTCTTGTAATGTCCAGAAGAGAAAATTATTTTTTCAAGTTTTTTATCTGGAATTGCAACAATTTTTTCAGGAGTGTTTACAATTTCGAAAAGTGCTTTTGAAACTTTTTCAGTGTTTTCATCTCTTGCTCTTAAAGATAATAAACAAGAAATTAAAATTCTAAATGCAGAGTCACGACTCTCGTCGCTCCGCATTCTGTTTAAGGTTGTGACTTCTTTGTCTGAATATTTTTTAGAAAGAATTTTCATAATTTCAGGAATTTTTTGATTCATATTTTTGTATAACACTTAATATTATTTTTTTCTAAAATCTCTTTTGCTTTTTTTATTGAATTGCTTCCTAGAAAGAAGGCAGTTATTTTATTTTTTAATTTTGAATTTGCAATAACTTCTGCAGTTTGTTTTGGTTGAGACATAGTTTGTGGAGTTAATACAACAATTATTGAATCATATTTTTTTAATTCTAGTTTTTTTAAAGCTTTCTTATAATCTTTTGCTAAAGCAGTTCCTATTAAATCTAAAGGAGCTTCTACATTAAATCCTTTGTTGGTTAAATAATCTGTTAATAATGCTCCTGCTCCTCCTGCATTTGTTATTATGAAAGTTTTCCCTTTTTTTATTTTTGGCTCTTGTTTCTTTAATCCAAAAGCAGATGCAAAATCTTCTGCAACTTTTATTTCTGCTTGTTTAAATGCTCCTTTATAGATTTCAAAATCAGTTGCTAAACTTCCAGTATGACTAATTGTTGCTTCTTTTCCTTCGGAAGTTTTTCCTGCTTTTATTGCGATAATTTCTTTTTTTGATTTTTTGCAAGCTTCGATAAATCTTTTTCCTTGTTTTAACTTTTCTATATATAATATTATTTTCTTTGTTCTTTTATCTTTGTTAAAATACTTTATGAAATCAGAGAAATTTAAATCTGACATATTTCCTAAACTTATAAATCCTGAAAAACCTAGTTTTGTCGACGCTGATATGTCAGAGATGTAACTCCATAAAGCTCCGCTTTGACTAATAAAGGCTGTGCTTCCTTTTTTTGCAGAACTGCTGGAGAAGGTTGTGTCTAAATTTAAATAAGGATTTGCTATTCCAAAACAATTAGGACCTAAAAGATTTATTTTGTATTTCTTGGAGATTTTCTTTATTTCATTTTCTAATTTTTTATTTCCTGTTTCACTGAAACCTGCTGATATTATGATAACATTTTTTATTTTTTTTAAACCGCATTCTTCCAAAACTTTCTTTACATTTTTAGCAGGAATTGCAATGATTGCTAAATCTATTTTTCCTTTATAATCTTTTATAGAAGCATAAGCTTTTTTTCCTAAGACTTTTTTGTCTTTTATGTTAATTGGAATTACATTTCCTTCAAATTTTGACAATTTTTCCATTAATGCATAACCTACTTTGCCTTTTTTATCAGACGCTCCTATAACAGCAATTGTTTTTGGATTTAGGAATTTTTTTAATTTTTTCATTGTTTTATTGAATTCGACTTAGCAATTCCACTTTTGTGAATAGGTCGATGTTTGCTAAACTGAGTTTAGTTATTATTTATATTCGAAAGGTATATATAAATAAATTTCTTTTTTTGTGTATGAAAATATTTATAGAGAAAGAGGCAGAGGATTTTTTGGAAAAGGAGGATTTTAGGATTGTTGAAAGATTTTATTTGAAAAATGAATCAGAACTTAAGGAGGCTGTTAAGAAAATTGGTTTTCCTTTGGTTATGAAAGTTTCTGGTAAGAAGATTATTCATAAAAATAAAATTAATGGAGTTAAAACAGGAATCAAGAATTACAAAGAAGCTTTGGAGATTTTTCGTAGATTTAAGAAGAAAAAAAATTATGAAGGTGTTTTGATTCAGAGAAATGTTAAAGGTGAGGAATTTCTTTTAGGAATAAAAAAAACTCCTGAATTTGGACATGTTATAGCTTTTGGTTCTGGAGGAATTAGAGTAGAAGAAAAAAAGAAAGTTAATTTTAGGGTTTGTCCTTTTGATAAAAAAGTAGCTGAACAAATAATTAAGGAGATTAATGATGGAAGAAAACTGGAAAATAAAGAAATCAATGAAATAATAAAGAACATTTTGAAATTGTGTAAACTTTCAGAAAAATATCCTAGGATAAAAGAGCTGGATATTAATCCTTTGTTTGTCAATTCAGAGGAGTGTGTTGTTGCTGATGCTAGGATGTCCTGGGATTAAATTCTTTTAATAAAAGTAGAAGAATAGTTGGAATTAAAATAATATTTAATCCTGCAAAAACAATAAGAGGAATAAAAGGATTTATGTTCATAGCATTTATGAATGGTTTATATAAAACAAGAAAACCTATTATCACTGCAAACACATCTGCAATCAAAACTATTCCTGCCATAAGGTCTTTGACTTTTTTGCACCCACCATCATAATTTTTAAAATCCAAATCTAAAAGTTTTTCAATACCATTATTTAAAAGTTCTAAAGTTATAACCAAAAAACTTGTGAATAAAATTATTATAAAATCTATCCTTGAGACATCTAAAAGAATTGCAAAGATTATTGCTATAATTCCTATTAAAAGATGAATTTTTGTGTTTCTGTCTTTGGAGATACCCCAAATAAGTCCTTTAATAGCACATAAGAAACTTTCTCCTAAATTTGCATGAGTCATAGAAATCTTTAATTCTACTTATTTTTAAGAATTAGTGTTATAAAAAATATATCTAAAAAATAAAAAATTTATTTTTGAAATTTTGATTTACTTTTTTTTCTTTTTTTTAGCAGATTTTTTAGACTTGCTTTTTTTCTTTGCCATTTATCACCCTCCTTTAAATAAATGCATTTAAGATATTATTATTTTTAAATTTATGTTTAGTACTTTTAAGTTACTTTTTTGCTTAGAGAAGATTTAAAAAGAATTTTTCTTCATATAATTATCCAAAATGGAGGTTATGATGGAGGAAGAAGAACACGAAGAAGAATCAGAAGACGAGTCTGACGAAGAAGACGAAGAAGATTACTCGTCTGATGAAGAGGACGAAGAATAACGTCTTTTAGTTTACTTTATTTTTTCTTTTTTATTATTTTTTATTCTTGTAATATTCCTATATTTTATAATAACAAATATGCCCCAACCGAACTCCCAATCTCGCACGGCTTATTGATATTTTATTTATGTGCCTACCACGAAATTGCTCGGATTCGAATCTCGGGAACCCGAGTTCACATCGAGATAATGGAACTTTCAGTTCCAAATATGCCCCAACCGAGATTCGAACTCGGGTCACCGCCGTTCTCTATTTTTATTGTCCTTAAAAAAGATCAGGACAATGAAAACAAAAAGCCTGTTCTTGAGAGAACATGGAGTCATTGTCTCATCGACTAAACTCGCGGCATTTGAGAGGGCGGCATTCTTGGCCTCTGAACTATCGGGGCATGTTTATTCTTAATTAAATGTTTTTATAAATCTTTAGAGATTACCACACTCTCAAAATGAGAGGGCGAGCATTTTGCTCTTAGCTATTTAATATTAATCACAAGAGTAAAGTGGGAGTTGGCATTCTTGGCCTCTGAACTATCGGGCTTCTCTTCTTATATCCAATAGTTCCTAATTTAGTTTTTTCTACCATTGTAGTTTCTTTTTTTCTAAAAAAGAAACCCACTGAACTATCAGGACTTTAATTAATAATTTTATTAGACTTAAAAGGGTTATGTTTAAATGATTATACTGAACTTAAGAATTAAAAATACAAATATTGCATGAAGTAAAAAACTTATTGTTGCTAGTTTTTTTGGTTTTATTGTTGTTAATCCTGCAAGCATTGAAACTCCAATTTCATCTGGTAGAGGAGTGGCAATCATAATTCCTGCAAATATATAAAGTAAATAATGTTTTATTAAAATGTGTTTATTTTTTCTTGTAATTTTTTTTATAGCATATGCAGTTTTTGTTTTTTTCAATTCTTTAAACTCATTCATGAAAGAAAATTTTATCATTTTGAAAATTATCATGTCTGAAATCATTGCTCCAAGCCCTGCTATTAAAACAGCTAAGAAAATATTTTCTGGTCTAGATGTTAATAAAATTCCCACTCCGAAAGGAGCTGTGAAACCAAAAGCGAGCAATAATCCCCCTATAAAAATTCCAATATAACTTAAATTATTAAGCTGAATCATCCAGTTGGAAACTGTTGGCTTGCTAAAAATATAATATGCAATAATTATAGAACAAATAAATAAAAAAATTTTAGGATATTTAAAACCGAAAAGTTTTCTTGCTTTATGAACAGCCTTAGGATGTCTCTTTAGTTTTTTATGTATTTTCCTTTTTATGTGATTCTCTGGTTTATCCATGCTAATTACTCCTGAGAACTATTCTATTAAAAAAACTTTGTCATTGGGCCTTACTTTTTCCTGAACTTTGATACCAATGTGGTCACCTTTTTTTGCTTTTTCAACAGGTTTTTTATCTATCTGCATGCTTTTTATTTTTTGTTCAAAGTCAGTTGTATGCCCTTTTATGTGGATTTTGTCTCCAACTTTCAAGCTTGAAGAAAGCTTTATTGCAGCCACATTTACATGACTAAAATAGCTGGAAACCTCCCCAATTTCTTTTTCTGTCATATTTATTTTAAGAATAAAGGATATTTAAATTTAGTGATTATGAGCTTTGGTGAAACCATGGGAAATTATTAATTTTCTACTCGTTCCTCACAGATTATTTTAGATTTAATAGAACTATTTCCGATGAGTTTTTTGAATGAAAAATAGTTCGC
>CAYPRJ010000024.1:0-9050 GCA_964413095.1 Candidatus Woesearchaeota archaeon | reverse complement strand
CTAATTCTTTTTTTATCCTCGGCAGTATCTTAGTTGTTTTAACTATCTCCTGAGCCTTTTCTCGTGTTTTATCTTCGTCTGCAAAACTTATTGCCTTAGCAGGGCAAAGATTAGCACAAGTCTGGCATCCAACTAAACAATTATTCGAATTAATTATTTTTGGTTTATTTTTAGAATAATCAAACTTATAAACTCCTCTTCCACAAGTTGTAACGCACAATCCACAACCAATGCATTTACTTTCGTCTATTTTTGGATGCCAATTAATTGTATCCCGTTTAATTCCATGCCACTCACTAAATTTTTTATCTTTTTGTTCCATATTACATATTGATAATCATCAATATTTAAATCTTTTGATTAAAACCAAATTCTCCAAGTATAATAGATTCCTACAAGAAGGAAGATAATAGCAATTGCATATCTCATGTATTTTTCAAAGGTCTGAACTTTCCCCATTATTTTCCCAAGCTTAGAAACACTAAATGTTAAAATAAATGAAAAAATAATAACTGGGAGTCCTGTTGCTAATGCAAATATTGAAGGAATTAAAATTCCGTCTGAGAAACTTAAAGCCAAGGGAATTAGCATTCCAAAAAATAAAACTGCACTAAAAGGACAAAAAGCCAAAGCAAATAAAACTCCTAGAAGGAAACTTCCAAGATAGCCTTTTTCAGAAAGTTTTTCTTTTATTTTATTTATTTTCTCTCCAGACTTTAAAGAAGGTAATTTTATAATGTTTAACATTATCAATCCAATAAAGATTAACAGCGGGCCTAAAATTTTCTCGCCATATTTTTGTAAAAATAAAGAAATTGCCTGAACATTTACTCCAACATATACAATCAAAGAAGCAAGTAAAACATAAGTAAACATTCTTCCAAGTGTATAAACAAATCCTGTTAATAATGTTTTTTTTCCGTTGTTAATTTTTTTAGAAATATATGCAATAGCAGTTATGTTTGTAGCAAGAGGACACGGACTTAAAGCAGTCATTAAACCAATAAAAAAAGCAGCAATTAATGGAAAACTGCTTGTCGACATAGTTTCCATGAAGGACATTAAAGGCATTTTTTATTCCCCTCTAAACTTCCCTTCAATAACACCCTTCAAATAATTCATATAGTCTTGCTTGTTGTTTATCTTATACCAAACATTAATATTTTCTTCTTTAGCAAAACTTCCGTCAGTATAATAAGTTCCAATCCAGAGAGAAGAGCCAGTGGCCCCATATTTAATCACTTTTTCATGATTTTCAGGAAGTTGCCCATTTAAATGAGCAAAAATTATTTTCCCAGATTTTAATTCTTCTTTGAAATAAGTATTAATTGTTTCTTCTGCCATGTCGCCCATAGTTATACAAGAATAACATTGATTAGTTCCATGAAAATGAATAATTTCTAATTTTTCAATATCTCCAGATATTTCTACTCCTGAAGCAGTAACATTTCCTGAAAAATATTTAGGTATTGTGAAGATTAACAACAAAACTAATGCTATTCCAATTCCAATGTAAATATATTTTTTATTCATTATAACAAATTGATAATTATCAATGTTTAAAAATATTATGCTTAACTTTCATACAAAAACACTCCTCTAAAATCCTTAGCTTTTTCGTTTCCGTCCACAACAACCACTAATTCATAGTTATCATTCCAATCTTCCCATGAAATTAAAACTATTTCTCCCTCATTAATTTTTTTTATTGATTCTTCTTTAGTTTCATAATAAAAAATGTCTGAATTATCTGAAATTAATTTTTTAACTTCTTCTTCAGACAAGTAAGTATAAATTTCTAAATCAGATAATTGTGAATAATCAATAAATCTTTTATTATTTGAAATCATTGTATATCCTGACTTTAAGATTATTTCCTGAGTATCCTCATTAATTTCATAACTCTCAGCTTTCCTCCCAATCAAGCCCTTATCAACATCTCCCTTATTCAAAGCAAATAAAACCTCTGAAGCAGAACCAAATTGGATTAATTCATAATTTCCTTTTTCAGCCAAGGTTTTTGCTTCTTCACTCATTGTTGGACAATAACCCAATAATATTTTTTCATTTAAGATTACTCTCCCAGTAAATTGAGGAGTTATTATTGTAATTATTATTAAAAAGAAAATAGATGCAGCAATAATTAATATTTTCTGTATTTTTCTCATAAACTGTTAAAATTATTCTTTATTTTAAACTTTGCTTTCCTTTTAATTATGGGACCTTTTTAACAAAGAGGTTTTAGTATTTAATAATAAATAAGATTTAAAAATTGTCAAGACAGTTGGAGTTGCTTTTTTAATGGGTTGGTTGTAAATTCAAAATTTATTTATAAGATTTCTTCTATTAAAGGTTGGTTGTAAATTGCCTCTGCTCCCAACCTCACCCGTTATTAAATTATCAAATTTCTCTCGTGAACTTGCTCGCTCCAAAGTCGCTCACTTGTTTTTTAGAATATTAATCTCAAAAAAATATTTGTTTTTTATTAAGATTATATCAATCTGCGGGTGTAAACAAACAGGCAATTTTCTAATAATCCGGCATCATCTCGTTATGTCCGAACTGAACAACCAAATCTATTTTCTTCTCCAGCTCTTTTCCAAGAATAGGAACGTCACAAGCACCAAAGCAACTTCCAAACCAAATTAAAAACTCAACATCCTCATTTGTTTTTTCTTCAAGATAATCCACAACAGCAGTGGCATATTGTTTAACACCGTCAGGAAATTGTAACAAAACTAATTTAGCTTTTTTGCTTTTAATTTTTTTCACAATTTTCCCAAGTTGCAAATCATAATTTTTTTCAAGTTCTTCAATTGTCTTTTCCATAAAACCTAGAAAACAGGTCATTTTTTATAATTTTTGGGTGATAATAAAGGTTTAAATAAGCAAAAAAACAACACATATTAAGGAAGAGGCGGAACAATCAGTTAAAGGTGATCTTCGGATTTATCTTTTCTGGCTTCGGACGCCTTTTTTCTTTTTTTTATTAAATTTAAACAAATGATTATTTTCTTAGTTTATTCTTAATTTACGCAATTAAATTAAAAAATTGGTTCGCTCTGCTCACTCATTGATAAAATAATATTAATCACAAAATGCCGTTGATTGATACAATAACAAATTATATCAATACGAACAAGCTGTGCGAGTGAGTCTATATTTTGTAATTATGTTGATACTGTTTCTTTAACAAATATTAAAAATATTATTGAGAAAAAAGCAACTATTGAAATATAAATAAACATAGTTTTTGAACTAAAATCCCATAGCAACCCTGCAATCAAACCTCCAACAATATTAACTGCTCCTACAACAAAACTGTAAAAACCAAGAGCTGTTCCTTTCATATTTCCACAAAGGTCAGAAACCAGAGCTCTTTGATTTGCCTGTGTTAAAGCATAAACCAAACCATAAAGCAAAAATAAAACAATAATAAAATTTAAACTCTGAAAATACACAAAACCAATACTAACTATAAAAAATAAAACATAACCAACTAAAAGGAGTTTTTTCCTTCCCACCTTATCAGATAAATTTCCAAAAGGCGTGACAAAAAGAGCATAAACAAAATTAAAAACAGCATAAAGAACCAGAGGAACTACAATATTTCCTGTTATGTCTTTAACTCTTAAAAGCAAAAACATATACAAACCAAAATTACCAAGAGCAAAAACAGCAGCAACAAAAATAAAATACTTCAGCCTTGAATCAAGATTCTTAATTCCTTTGAAAAGATTTTTTTTAATCTTTTTAATTTTAGATTCTTTAACAAAAAACAAAGGCAACAAGGAAAAAACAGAAATTCCAGCAGCTGCAAAAATAATTGTTTTCAATTGCAACTGAAATTTCCAAAAAAGAAAAATAACTATTATCGTTCCAAGAATACCTCCTGCAGTATCCATCATCTGATGAAAACCAAAACCTCTTCCTCTTCTATTAGTTGAATCTGTTATTAAAGCGTCTCTGGGAGCATCTCTTAATTTACCAAATCTCTCCAAAGAAACAAATGCAATAACATACTGCCATAAATTAACCATGCCAAGTAAAAGTCTAAAAATTATTGAAATAAAATATCCTAAAAAAATAAAAGGAGTTCTTTTTCCTGTTCTGTCTGACAACCAACCTCCAAAAAGTTTCAACAAACTTGACAAGCCCTCCCTCAAGCCACTAATCAAACCAACAGCAACTCCTGCTCCTCCTAAACCAGTAATATAAAAAGGAAGTATAGGGGTTATCATCTCACTTCCAACATCATTAAAAAAACTCGAACTTCCAACCAAAAAAATATTCTTAAATCCTCTTTTCATAATTTAACAAAGAAAAATTTATTTATAAATTTTGAGAGTTGATTTTGTAAAGTTTTTTAAGGCATTTCACCTGCTTTTATATATGACAAATAAAAAAATCAGACAGCCGATAGTAACTGTTTGCGGACATGTAGATCATGGAAAGTGTGTTTCAGGAGACACAATAATTCCTTTGATAGATGGAACTCTAATTTCAGCAAAAGAATTATTTGAAAAGAATTATGATAAATCCAAGGCAAAAAAACAAGGAAAAGATATAATTCAGAAAACAGATAAACTGGAATTGCTTACTAATCTGAATTCAAAAATATTTCCTGCAAAAATTTCTCATATATGGAAAAGAGAAAAGAGACAATTAATTGAAATCAAAACTGCGCACGGAGATATCATAAAAACTACTCCAGAACATCCTTATTTCGTATTTTCGTTAGGAGAAGATAAAAAAATAAAAGCTGAAGATTTAAAAGAAGGAGATTTTATTGCCATCCCTTCTAGAATAAGAATTGAAGATGCAAATCCAAACCAAATAATAATTGATAAACTAAAGGATTTTAATTTTTTATGTTTTCTTGATTCTGATTCAATTCTTTTTGAAAAGATAAAAAAAACAGGAATCTCTAAATTAGAAAAAAAACTTTCAATAAAACATCTAAGAGATTCATTAAAAAATTTAAGAATAAGATTTCAGGATTTGAATAAAATATGCAATTATTTTAAAATATCTGATATTCAAATGTATAATTTAGTAAAAGAGATTAAAAACTCGTCAGAAAAACAAAGAGCAGGACATACAAGCAAAAGGATGAAATTACCTGATTTTCAGAATCTTGAAAAATTTGGGTACATTTTAGGGTGCATTGCAGGTGATGGACATTTAAGTAAAACACAGGTCCTTTTAGACAACAACGATGAAGAAATTCAGGAGAGATATTCTGAGTATCTAAAAGAAGTTTTTAATATTGAATGTAAATTAAAGCAAAATCATACATGTCAGACAGTTGTAAACGACAAAGGACTCACTTTTAAAAAATTCTTAAAAGACATAATAGGATTTCCAGATAAACAAAAATCTGCAAACATAGAAGTGCCAGAAATTGCACAAAGAAACAAAGAAATCTTTAAGGGGTTCTTTGCAGGACTTATTGATACTGACGGATATGTTTCAAAAATTAATAATTCAATTGAATCAACAAGTAAAAGCAGGAAACTAATTAAACAGTGCTCAATTTTACTGTTGAATTTTGGAATTTTATCTTCAGTTTTTGAGAAAAACGAATTTTCATATCTAAGAATTTCAAATAAAGAGTATCTTGGAAAATTTTTAGAAAATTTTAATTTAAGATTAACAAGAAAATTGAAAAGAGTTATAGATTCTTATGAAAAATCCCAGTCAAGCAGGATATTTGATATTCTCCCTTTGGATAAAAAGAAAATAAAAAAATTAAATCTCCTCTCTAAACCAAACAAGGTTATTCCTTATTTTAATAAATACTTAAAGTCTCAGAATGTAACGAGAGATTTTTTAAAAAAGGTTTTAGAAGCAGTAGTTAAAAAAAATGAAATTTATAATAAAATAAGCTCAAAATTAGAAGGAGAGATAAGGTATGTTAAAGTTGTAAACAAAAAAACTCTTAAAAACAAAGAAAAATATGTTTATGATTTCACAGTTCCACAAACTCATAATTTTGTTGCAGAGAGAACACTTTTACATAACACATCTATACTTGATAAACTTAGACAGAGTTCTGTTCAAGAACACGAAGCAGGACAAATCACACAAAAAATTTCATTCACATCTCTGCCTTTAACACATTTAGAAAAAGCTTTTCCAGAAATAAGCAAAATAAGAAAACTAAAAATACCTGGTTTCTTACTCATAGACACTCCAGGCCACGCAGCTTTTACAAATTTAAGAAAACGTGGAGGCTCTTTAGCAGACTTAGCTGTTCTTGTAATAGATACAAATGAAGGAATAAAACCACAAACTTCAGAAGTCATTAAGCTATTAAAAACAAATAAAATTCCCTTCATAATTGCACTAAACAAAATAGATAATATTTCTGGCTGGAAATTTAATAAAAACGAGAAAAAATCATTAAAACAAAATATAGAATCACAAAACCAGAGAGTAAAACAAGTTTTTGATGAGAGATATTTAACTCTTGTAGGAAGTTTAAACAGCTATGGTTTTGATGCAGATTTATTTTATAATATAAAAGACTTCACAAAAAAAATAGCTCTAATACCTTGCAGTGCAGAAACAGGAGAAGGAATTCAGGAATTAATGTTAATGCTTTGTGGAATAAGCCAGAAATATTTAGAAGATAAATTATCCTCAGGAAAAGAAGCTAAAGGAGTTGTGTTGGAAATTAAAAAAGAAAAAGAAATAAATTATATTGAAGCAATTTTACATGACGGAGAGCTTTCTAAAAACGACGAGATAGCTATTTCAAATCTTGAAGGAATACCAAATATAAGTAAAATCAGAATTCTTGAAGAAATTCTTCCATTAAAAAATAAATTCAAGCCAGTTGAAAAAGCAAAAGCAGCCACAGGATTAAGAATGCAATTAGTAGAAAAAATAGAAATAACTCCTGGAATGCCTTTTGTAATCTATAAAGAAAATAAAGAAAAATTAAAAGAACAATTTAAAAAAGAAATATCAGAAAACATAAACTCTTTCTTAAGCAAACAAGGAATTATAATTAAAGCAGATTCCTTGGGAAGTTTAGAAGCATTGCTTACTATATTAAGAGAAAATAAAATTTCTGTTGTAAAAGCAGGAATTGGAAAAATAAATAAAACAGATTTAATCTCTGCAAAAGCAGCTAAAGAAATAAATGAAATTAATTCTGTAATAGTAGGTTTTAATGTTTCTGTTGATGAAGAAGCAAAAAATCTTCCAGAATTCCATGATGAAAAAATCAAAGTTTTAACAGATGATGTAATTTACAAACTTGTTGAAGACTTACTTGAATTTAGAAAAGAAAAACAAAAAGAAATAGAGAAAAAAAGACTGCTCAGTTTAGCGCCTTTAAATAAAATAAAAATTCTTCCAGATTATGTTTTTAGAAATACAAACCCAGCAATTTTTGGGGTAAGAATTGAAGCAGGAAAATTAACTGCAGACACAAACCTAATAGACAATTCAGAAGAAAAAATAGGAAAAATAAAAAATATCCAGTCAGAAAATAAATCAGTAGAACACGCAACAGAAACCATGGAAGTCGCAATTTCAATTTCAAACACGAATTTTGAAAGAAAACTAAAAAACAAGCAATTTCTCTATTCAAACATTTCAGAGACACAGTTTCGCAATTTTAAAAAAAATAAAGATTTACTAAATCAAAAAGAAATAGCCCTTCTTCAGGAAATTGCTGAAATAAAAAGGAAGAAAAAACCAGAATGGGGGTTATAAGCAACAATAACTTTAAAAATCAATCAAAATATTAATCTTTATGGCTTTCAAAATATCAAGAATTAAAAATTCTTGTGACCTAAAAATTTAAAGAAAATATAATGGCAAATTTTAAAATAAACATATCAGAAAAATCAGGAAAAACTTACAAGCTGGAAAGCGAAGCAGAAAGTCTTATTGGGAAATCTTTAAATGATAAAATAAAAGGAGAGGACATTTCTCCTGATTTAAAGGGATATGAACTAGAAATCACTGGAACTAGCGACAATGCTGGTTTCACTTCAATGAAAAATGTTGAAGGTGTTGGATTAAAAAGAGTTCTTCTTAAATATGGAAAAGGCATGCATAAGCGTCCAAAACGCGAAGGCAAGAAAAAAGTCTCAAATCCAACTCCAAAAGGACTCAGATTAAGAAAAACTGTCAGAGGCAAGGTAATATCTCCAGCAATTACACAGATAAATATGAAAGTCATTAAAGAAGGAAACAAAAAACTTGAAGAAGTTTTCCCAGAGAAGGATAAAGCAAAAAAAGAAAAAAGTGAAGAAGTTAAGTAAAAAATCAAACATAATAATTCTTAAAAAATTTATAAAGTTATTTTTCCACTAATTCAGGTGGAATTTATAGAATATTCAAAACATTGGATTAAAAAACAAAAATCTAAGAAAAAAGATATTACAGATGATGTCATTGAATTTGCTATCAAGAACTCAAAAGTATTAAGTGATAAATATTGGAAAGATGCCTTTAATGCTATATCAAAAATTCCTCCTTCAGGAAGAACATTAAAAGTGATTTATAAGAAGATAAACCAAAAGATATTTATAATAACTGCATATTGGTTAGATTAAGATGAAAGAGATAACTTACGATAAAGAAGCTGATATTTTAAATATTAACTTAGAAGATAAAGAATACTGGAAAAGTATAGAATTGCCTAATGAAATGGTATTGGATATTTCAGGAGATGGCAGTATAATCTCCATAGAAATACTTAATGCGAGTAAATTTTTTTCTGGTGATGCAAAGAAAGTTATTGAAATGGCAAAACCTGTTTCTGTGGATTAAAAGTTCTAAAACAGAGCAATAAACCACTTTCTGAAATTTTCCCAGAGAAAGATAAAGCAAAAGAAGAAAAAAGTGAAGAGAAGAAGGAACAATAAATATTTATACTCCAAGACATGATAAAAATAATTGAAAGGAGGTTAAAAAGCAAAATATGAACAAACAAGGAAAAATAAGTTTATTGGTGTTTTCTGTCTTGCTGGTTTCTCTTATGGTTTTTGCAAGTGCTCAACTTTCTTCTTCTGTAACTGAAGATGATT
>CAYPRJ010000023.1:0-9087 GCA_964413095.1 Candidatus Woesearchaeota archaeon | reverse complement strand
ATTTTAAATATAGTAAAAAGAAAGTTTGGAGAAGTTTACTTGGAAGTTTTTATGCATTGTCTATTGTAAAATTATCTAATAAATATGACAAATATTTTGGCTAGAAGTATCTTTAAAACTTAGAAAAAAATTAAAAATTATTTAATTTTATTTCCTGTTTGTTCTTCAATCCACTTATAAGTTTCTTCCTTGCCCCCTATAAACCCTCCTGCACCACAAACAAGGGCTTTTTTTTGTTCTTTCATTTCTTTCGGAAAAAAAGAAGATATATAAATTTTATGTAATTGAAATATATAATTTTGTTCTATTAACTAAAGTTTTTAAATAACCTTGATTTTTGTAAAACATGGAGAATGAAACTAAAATTGATTTTAATAAGATAAAAAATAAAACAAAAAAAGTTTTTAGCTTCTTAAAACAGAAAAAAATATTGAATATAATTCTTATTTCGTTGTTAATCTTGGTTATTGTCGGGGGAGTTATAATAAGAACTCAAAATCTTACATTATTGAAAGATTCAACAACAGGAGAATCAATTCCTCTAGCTTTAGATCCTTTTTATTTTATACGAGTTGCTGAGACTATTATTGATAATGGTGGAAGTTTACCTATGTTTGATAGTATGAGGTATCCTGCTGCAGATATTGGATTTACTGAAGAAATTCTTCCACAAGCAATAGCAGGTATGTACAAATTTGCAAATATTTTTGGAGATTATAGTCTTCAATATATAGGAATTTTATCTCCTGTTATATTTTTTGTTCTGGGAATTATAGTTTTCTTTTTCTTAATTTATTCATTAACAAAATCTAAAGCAACTGCATTAATAAGCACGATATTTCTTGCAGTTATACCTACATATCTTTATAGAACTATGTCTGGTTTTGCAGACCATGAATCTCTAGGTATGTTTGCTTTTTTTCTTGTTTTGCTCGGATATTGTGTCTCTCTAAAATTTTTAAATAAAGATAAAAATGAGAAAGAAAAAAATACTTCATTAAAGAGCATATTGTTTGGTTTATTAACAGGTTTTCTTACTGTGCTAACAATTGCTAGCTGGGGAGGTATTGCTAAGTTTGTTTTTCTTATTATTCCCTTGAGTTTTTTTATTTTCTGGATATTTAAAATTAGAAACAAAGAAAATAAAAACAAAGCAAAAAATTTCTTGTTGTTTTATGGTGCGTGGATTATATCAACTATTCTAATATCAATCTTTCTTGGATTCGGACTTTTTGGAATTTTATACAAATACATGCTAAGTACTCATGGATTAATCAGCTTATTTGTATTAGTATTTATAATTGCAGATTATATTTTTTTGAATCTCTTAAATAAAAATATCCTTTCTGAGAAACATCAAAAACATAGGATATTATATAGCTTAGGAATTACTCTGGTTTTGGGGGTTCTATTTTTACTTGCAAGTGGAAGAAGTATTTCTGAATTAATTTCAAAAGTTTTTGAAAATCTAATTAGACCTTTTGGAGAAAGCAGAGTTGGAAAAACTGTTGCTGAAAATAAACCTCCTTATTTAAATGATTGGATAAATCAAATAGGAAAAATTTTCTTTTGGTTATTTTTTGGAGGACTTATTGCTATTGGAATAAGATTTTCTAAAGGAATTAAAAATAATAAAAGAAGAATTTTAATGATATTGTTTTGGATTATAATGGTTTCTGGAATTATTTTTAGTAGAATATCATCAAATTCAGTATTAAACGGAAATAATTTTATCAGTTATTTTATTCATATTGGAAGTATAATTTTGTTTTTTAGTTATCTTGCTTTTCTTTATTTTAAAGAAAAACAAGTAGAATTTTCTCCTGAATGGATTTTGGTTATATGCTGGACTATATTTATGTTAATTGCTGTAAGAGGAGCTACAAGATTCTTTTTCTTTATAACTCCTTTTGCATGTTTTTCTGCAGGATTAATAATTTCAGATGTGTTTAAATATGCACGAGGTAAGAGAGATGAACTTCTAAAAATGGTTTTTGGGATACTTATAGTTTTAATTCTAATAGGAGCATTATTTAGCTTTAATAATTTTATAGTTTCTTCTTATAATCAAGCTAAAAATCTAAGTCCTTCTGCAAATACACAATGGCAAAAAGCAATGCAATGGATAAGAGAAGAAACTCCAGAAAATTCTATATTTTTACACTGGTGGGATTATGGTTATTGGGTGCAATCTCTAGGAAAGAGAAGAACAGTTTCTGATGGAGGGCATGCAGAAGGCTCTTTCCAAGATCATTTAATAGGAAGATATGTTCTTACTACTCCTCAGCCAGAAACTGCATTAAGTTATATGAAATCTCATAATGTTTCGCATTTATTAATAGATTCTACTGATATAGGAAAGTATGGAGCTTATAGCAAAATTGGAAGTGGACCAGAAGGAAAAGATAGATACTCTTCAATACCTGTAATGCTTGCTGACTCAGAACAAACCCAAGAAACATCTAATGGAACTGTTAAAGTTTATCAAGGGGGGGTTTATGTAGATGAGGATATTGTTTATGGAAATGGAGATGATACAATATTTATTCCAGAGAATAAAGGAGTTTTAATAGGAGTAATAAATGAAATAGATAACGATGGTTCAATTTCTCAACCAAGAGCAGTTTTTATGTACAATGGAGAGCAAATTTATATTCCTGTAAGATATGCTTATTTCAATGAAAAATTATATGATTTTGGTGGTGGATTAGATGCAGTTGTTTATGTTTTTCCAAGATTTGTTTTAAACAATAATAATTTGCAAACAGATTATTCAGGAGCTGTTATGTACTTATCACCAAAAATTTCAGAAAGCTTATTTGCTCAATTATATCTTATGAATGACCCTTTAGATAAATACCCCACACTAGAACTAACTCACGCAGAATCTGATTCACTGGTTAACTCTATAAAATCTCAATATAATAATGTCCCTGAATTTGTTTATTACAAAGGAATCAGAGGACCTATAAAAATTTGGAAAGTTTCTTATCCTAACAATATAATTGCTCATGAAGAATTAACTGACCAAGCTGTCAAAGGGTGGGGCTCTTTGGATAATTTACAATTTTCAAAATAAATTTATGCTTTATAGAATTATTAATTATTTTAAAATACAAATGAATTTCATAATCTTTAAAAGTATATTACTCGAGATATGATAAATTTAGAATGGATCTCAAGATGAAAAAAAAGATTAAAGTTTTTTTACAATATCCTTGGAAGTATACTGATTCTAGTTATTACAAGTATCTTTTAATGTCTCCATCAGAAAATATTGAGTATATTACTTCTAAAAACAATAAAGGGGGAATTATTGAAAATAAAAGAAAGATGATATTGTATCGAAATTTTAAAAATTTAGCAAAAGTGGTTATGAAAAAATTGAATATTACACTTCCAAACTTTAAAACAGTAAAAACAGAAAAAGAATATGATTTAATTCATGGAGCACATTGTTTAATTAATAATAAAAAACCCTGGGTTGCAGATATGGAGCATGTAGGACAATTTACAATTCCTCTGAGTGAAGGAAAGAAAAATGCTGAAAAAAAAGTTAAAAAAATTTTGATGGAAAAAAATTGCAAAAAGATTCTTGCATGGACTAAATGGGCAAAAAAAAGAATATTAGAATATTATCCAGAAATAAAAGAGAAAATTGAAGTTGTATATCCTGCAGTTCCTGTACAAAAACTAAAGAAAAAATCTTCAAAAAATATCAATCTACTTTTTATTGGAAGAAATTTTAATGAGAAAGGAGGAGAAATAGCTTTAGAAGTCATTGACAACCTAACTAAAAAATATGATAATGTTCATGGAACAATTATCTCTTCTGTTCCGAAAAAATTTTATGAAAAATATTCAAGAAATAAAAAGATAAGCATTCCTGGATTAGTATCTCACAAAAAACTATTTGAAGAAATTTATCCTAATTCAGATATTTTCATTTATCCAACTTTTACTGATACTTTTGGTTTTTCTATCTTAGAAGCTCAAAGTTTTGGTTTACCTGTTATTGCAATGAAAACACAGTCAACGCATAGCATTGAAGAAACAATACAAGAAGGAAAAACAGGATTTATTATTGATAATTCTGGTACAAATGGGCTTAAAAGAGAATTTGATAATAATATAATCAAGAGATTTATTAACTCTGCTGAAAAACCTATTGAAGATAAAAATCTTAAGGATAAAATGAGAAAAAATGCGATAAATGGAATAAAAAGAGGAAAATTTTCAATAAAAGAAAGAAATAAAAAACTTAAAAGGATTTATGAAGGAGCATTAAAATGAATGACCCCGCGCTAAAGCGCGAGGTATCGATAATAAAATGTTAATGAAAATCAATCCAGGGTTGAGAAGAACTAAAGTAGTTGGTTATAGCCAGTATGATTTTACTTTATTAACAGAATTAAATTTTGAGGACGGCGATTCCTCACCAAACTTAAAAGTTTGGGTATCCTCGCTGTGGATGTAATGAAAGGAGAAAATATAAAGAATAAAAAGATAAAACAGATAATGGGTTTTATTGAGAAAAGAAAGGATAAATCTATTTTTTATAAAGTGCTAATAAAAATTGAAAATTTACTTTTAAAAATATTTCTTGCAAACAAAAATTCATATAGGGGAGTTGTCTTTGAAAATAATAAATTTGTCTATTTTCCAATTCCAAAAGTTGCCTCTACAAGTTTACAAAATATTTTTGAAGAGATAGACTTTAAAAAAGAAGATACCCCAAAAATAAAAGATTTTGAAAAAAAATACAAAAATTATTATAAATTTGCATTTGTAAGAAATCCTTATGATAGGGTTGTCAGTTGTTATAAAGATAAAATATTAGAAACAAATGCCTATACAGGGTTAGCTCTAAGGCAAGGATTTGATATACATATGGGTTTTAAAGAATTTGTTAAAGAAATAACAAAAATACCTAACATAAGAGCAGATCAGCATATAAAATCGCAATCTTTTTTCCTAAAGGATAAAAATGGAGATCTAATCCCTGATTTTGTTGGTAAGTTTGAAAATTTAGAAAGAGATTATAAAAAAATCATGAACAATATTGGAATAAAAAATCCTCCAAAATTACTTCATAAAAATAAAACACAAGATAAAGGAAAAGATTATAAAGATTATTACGATGAAGAAACTAGAAGGCTGGTCCAAAAAAGATATAAAGAAGACTTTGAGTTGTTTGGTTATAATAAGGAGATATAGATAAAATGAAAACTTATGAAAAAGACAAATTTGACATTTTAATCCCCTGTCATGAAAAAGATAAAGAAACCTTAAAAGAAAGCATAAAATATATGAAAAAGAATGTTTTGGGTTATAGAAAAATTTTTGTATTAAGCAGAGAAAATTATTTCCCAGAAGATAAAAATATTATTTTTATAAATGAAAAGGAATTTCCTTTTAGTAAAGAAAAAATAGGAAACTATGCCCCCCAGGGAAGAGCTGGTTGGTATTATACCCAATTCCTTAGATTATATCTTTTCAAAGTTTTGGGCAAGAAGGTTTTGGACAATGTTTTAACTATTGATGCAGATACTTTCTTCATCAGAAAAACAGAATTTTTTAAGGGAAAGGTTCCTTTATATAATGTTGAGATTGGACATCATCAGCCGTATTATGATATATTAGAAAAAATTCTTGGTTTCGGAAAAGAACATCCTAAATATTCTGGAACAACACATTATATGCTTTTTCAGAGAAGATATTTGAATGAAAGTCTTGACCTTGTCAAAAAAAAGAATGGAAAAGAGCTCTGGAAGGCTGTAATGGAAAACATAGATAAAAAGACTGAATCTGGTTTTTCTGAGTATGATTATTATTTCAACTATATGCTAAAGTACCACCCCGAAAAAATAAAAATAAAGAAACTCAATTTTATTGACTTCCCATCGCATAACCCTCTCCTATTAAAGATTTGTAGTGCCCTAGGTTATACATACGTTTCTTGTCATGAATATTATCGTTATCAAAAATTCCCAGTTATAAAAAGTTTTATTAGGGCATTACTCACAAGAATAGGTATAAAAAGACAATTAAAAGATACATTGGTTAAATCAAAAATAATGAAAACCAAAT
Source organism: Candidatus Woesearchaeota archaeon (assembly GCA_964413095.1). GTDB lineage: Archaea > Nanobdellota > Nanobdellia > Pacearchaeales > GW2011-AR1 > CAYPRJ01. Next base: position 2,997 of record CAYPRJ010000023.1, on the reverse strand, counting down.
AATCAAACTATTTCTTTAATTTCTTTGCACACCCTATTTATTTCTTCTTTCTTTAAATTTGCAGAAGAAGGTAGATTCAATCCTTTTTTGGAGAGTTCTTCAGATATGGGAAAAGATCCCTCTATTTTATGGGGGGGCATTAGATGGAGAGGAATAAAAAAAGGCCTTGTTTCTATCCCTTTTTGTTTTAATCTGGAAATTATTTCATCTCTTGAATGCTTAGCATTATTTTCAATCAGAATTGAATACATCCAATAAACATTATTAGACCAGGATATTTCTTTTGGAAGGGTAATTTTTCCCTTGGATTCTAATTCTTTTAATGAATTGTTATAGCTTCTTCCTATTTTCTTTCTTTTATCAAGTATCTTATCGATTTTTTTTAGTTGCGCACACCCTATTGCTGCCTGTAAATTTGTCATACGGTAATTAAAACCAACAAGAGAATGATAATATTTATTCCCGGGTTCTTTTCCATGATCTCTTAAAATTTTTATCTTATCTGCTAATTCTTTATTATCTGTTAAACAAATTCCTCCTTCTCCTGTAGTGATTATTTTGTTTCCATAAAAAGAAAAACAAGATATATCCCCAAAAGAACCCACTTTTTGATTTTTATACATAGCACCATGAGCTTCAGCAGCATCTTCAATTATTTTTAAATTATGTTTTTCTGCTACTTTCTTTATGGCATCAATGTCACAAGGATAACCATACAAATGAACTAAAATTATTGCTTTTGTTTTTGGAGTTATTTTTTCTTCAATTTTTTTTGGATTAATGCCCAAATAATCCTTATTAACATCTACTAAAACTGGTTTTGCGTTACAATATTTGACAGCATTGGCAGGAGAGATAAAAGTTAGGTCTGGAACAATAACTTCATCACCTTCTTTAACCCCTAATGAAACTAAAGCTAAATGAAGAGCTACTGTACCATTTGATGTTGAAACCCCATATTTTCTACCACAATATTTTGCAAAAGAATTTTCAAATTCCTTAATAAATTTTCCCTTACTTGAAATCCACCCAGATTTAACTGCCTCAATTACATTTTCTAATTCTTCATTATTTAGATAAGGTTCTGCAATAGGTATCATTAGTATACAATCTTTTTATTCTCTTTTAAATATTTAAAGTCGTTTTTAATCATTATTTTTACAATTTCTTCAAATTTGACTTTTGGTTCCCATCCTAATTCTTCTTTTGCTTTTGAATAATCGCCCTTTAATGAATCTACTTCTGTTGGCCTGAAATAGTCAGGATTTACTTTTGCAATAGTCTTTCCTGTATTCTTATCGATTCCCACTTCGTCTATTCCCTCCCCTTGCCATCCTATATCAAACCCTAATTCTTTTCCCGCAACTTCTATAAATTCTCTGATCGTATGCGTTTCGCCTGTCGCAATAACAAAATCCCCTGCTTTTTTTTGTTGTAACATCAACCACATTGATTCAATATACTCAGGAGCATAACCCCAATCCCTTTTTGCATCAAGATTACCCATCTGCAAATATTCTTTACGGCCTAATTTTAACTCCGACAACCCCAAAGTTATTTTTCTTGTGACAAAATTAAATCCTCTTCTTGGAGACTCATGATTGAACAATATTCCATTACAGATAAATGCCCCGTAGGCCTCCCTGTAATTTTTTGCTATCCAATAAGAATATAACTTAGATATTGCATATGGGCTCCTTGGATTAAATGGCGTGTTTTCATTTTGTGGTGTTTCTAAGACTTTACCATATAACTCTGATGTTGAAGCCTGATATATTTTTACTTTTTTTAGAAGATCGAGATTTTTTACTACCTCTAAGATTTTTAAAGTTCCTAGTGCGTCAACTTGGGACGTTATTTCGGGTATTTCGAAGGAGATTTTCACATGGCTTTGTGCAGCTAAATTATATATTTCGTCTGGCATGATTTCCTTTATTATGTTTGTTAAAGAAACAGTATCAGTCATATCCCCATAATGTAAAAACAATCTTTTATTATAAATTTCTTTATCCTCTATCAAATGCTCAATCCTAAATCTATTTAATGTGCTACTTCTTCTTACAATACCGTGAACTTCATAATCCTTATCCAAAAGAAATTCTGCTAAATAAGAACCATCTTGTCCTGTAATCCCTGTTATTAGTGCCTTTTTTTTAGACATGAAAAATTTATTTTAGAAAACTATATAAATTTAACTATAACAAATAAAGAGATTTGATTATGGATAAACTTTTATACTAAAATAAATGAGTTTATTAAATGAAAAAACTTAATTTAGGGTGTGGCTTAAATAAAAAACCAAAAGAGAAAGATTGGATTAATTTAGATAGTTCTCCAGAAATTAAACCAGATATTGTATGGGATTTGGAAAAAACCCCTTTACCTTTCAAAGATAATAACATAAATGAAGTTTTAGCTGAACATGTCTTTGAACATATTAAAAATTTCATTCCCTTAATGCATGACTTATATAGAATCTGTAAAAATCATGCAAAAATAAAAATTAGGGTTCCATTTTATGCTTCTGCTGAACAATATACAGATCCAACACATATAAGATTTTTTAGTCCTTTTACATTTAATTACTTTGATGCTGAGTCAAATATTAAAATGTTTTCTCATGAAGTAAAAACGCAAGGAAAAATGTTTAAAATAAATAAAGTTAAATTGAATTTTGGAGTGGGAAGGATGAGAAAGATGAACTGGCTATTTAACCCCATAATAAATCTTAATCATAGATTTTATTGCAGATTTTTGGTGGGATTTTTTCCGGCTTCAGAAATTTATTTTGAGTTAGAAGTTTTAAAATAACCAGAAGACATTATAATAAAATGGAATCAATAGATTTTCAATGCATAAATTTTGAAAAATTAAAAGAAAAAATTCTTAAAAATAATTTTAGAAAAAAGACTATTTTTAATTTTTTTAATTCTCATGATATTTATCAATATAAAAATACCGAGGAATTTAAAGAGGTATTAGATAATAAAAAAATAA
>CAYPRJ010000022.1:0-9167 GCA_964413095.1 Candidatus Woesearchaeota archaeon | reverse complement strand
ATTTTTCATTCAAAAAACTCATCGGAAATAGTTCTATTAAATCTAAAATAATCTGCGAGTAATGAGCAGGAAGTTAAGAAATTCTTATGGTTTCATCGCAGCTCTTTACCCCAACATTTAATAATTCTCTTCAATTTTTAATCTTATGACAAAAAATTCTTTTCATGCATATGATGTTCTAGGAAATATAGCACTTGTAAAGTTTTCAAGGGAAACAAAACTAAAAGATAAAAAACAATTTGCAAATAAAATCTTAAAAGATAATAAATCAATAAAAACAGTTTTAGAAAAAACAAAAAAATTCAAAGGAAGATTAAGAAAACAAGAAACAAAGCACATTGCAGGAGAAAAAACAAAAGAAGTCCTATACAAAGAGAATAATTGTATTTTCAGATTTAACCTTGATTGTTGTTATTTTTCTCCAAGATTAAGCAATGAAAGAAAAGAAATTGCCTCAAAAATAAAAAAAGATGATGAAGTTTTAGTAATGTTCGCGGGAGTAGCGCCTTTTCCAATAGTAATTGCAAAAAATTCCAAAGCAACAGTTTATTCAAATGAAATAAACAGAGAAGCAAATAAATATACAAAATTAAATATTGAATTAAATAAATTAAAAGACAGAGTTTTTCTTCTTCCAGGAGATGTTAAAAAAGTTGCAAAGAAAATAGCCACTTACTCACGTTCGCAAATTAATAACAATTTAATGAAAAAACATAAATCAACAACTCAAAATTCAGATTTCTCATTAATAAATAAAAAATTCCGAGCAACCTTAGAGCGAGGCAAAAGTCCAAACAAATTTGATGTTATTGTAATGCCACGTCCAAAATTAAAAGACACATTCCTAAAACAAGCGTTCTCCTTAAGTAAAAAAAACACAAGAATTTTTTATTATGATTTCTGCAAAGTTGACGAAAAAAATCAAATTCTAGAAAAAATAAAATCAGAAGCAAAAAAAGCAAAGAAAAAGATTAAAATCCTACAAACAAAAACAGCAGGAGAAATTGCTCCTTATGAGATTAGGATTAGAGTAGACTTTAAAGTATTATAATTCTCACTTTACAATAGTAACGTTTTAGAAAGTTTTATAAATTGCTTATTTATTAGTTTTTTATGGAAAATAAAACAATTGAAAAGATGAAAACTATGTATAATAAATTAAGAATACTGCCGGACAGTTTTCCAAATGAATACAGATTAGTTGCTTCAAAAAATAGAAGAAAAAAGAATAAAAATAAACTCTCTTTTTGTTTATCGACAACATATAATACAGATTATAACTTCGGAACACAAGGAAGAATAGACCTATGGAACGAAATAATCTTTCCAGAATATGAAAGGTTAGAATTTGAAAATGAGGAAAATTTAAATTTTAATTTCAAAAATGATCCTGAAAGAAGTAACCTAGAGATTAAAACAAAAGATTCTTCAGCAGGATTAAAAATATGGTCTAGTTTAATAACTCAGACAACAAAAAAAGGAAATAGGATTAAAGCTAAATTTTATGGGAATTTAAGATGACAACAATACTTGAAGATTTATACAAAAGTATAAGAGATATACCTTACAATGAAGATTCAGAAGGATTAAAAATCATTGGCTCTAAATCTAATCCCAGAATTAAAAAAGTTAAATTAGCTGCTGAAAAAAGAGAAAGATATAGAAGAGGTTGGGAAAGCAGATTAGATATTTGGGAAAATGAAATTCTTCCAAGGTATTATGGAATGGAAATAGAAGATGAATATTCCTTAAAAAGTAAAGCTTGCAATAATGTTTTTTTAAGCAAAATCAAAGTAAAGAATGAAACAGAAAACCTTAAAGTTTGGACTCCTTGGGCTCAACTTTAGTAAGCTTTTTATTTGGAAACAGAATTAACGCTAAGCTCAAAAAATAACTAAAATCTCTTTTCTTTTGAAACAGCTGTAGGAGCTTCTCCTCCATGCCAGGTGAATCTTGGTTTTATTCTCATTGGATAAATTCTTTCTGAATTATCATCAAGAATTATTGCTGAACCTTTTAAACTTGGTAAATCATTCATGTATTTTTTTATGCTTTCATAAAGATAAGTCTGGGTTATATAATTCAAAGCTTCTAAATCAGGCTTACTTGTAACTCTGTGTGAAATCACAATGTCTGACTGAGTCATAACATCTCTATGGATTTGTCCTGGTTGCTGGGTTGCTAAAACTAAAGAAATTCCTGGCTGTCTTCCTTCTCTCAATAATTGTATCAGAGCGTCTGTAGCCACAGTCTTTTCATTCAAAGGCAAAAACTCATGAGCTTCATCTATAAACATCCAAACTAAAGGAGTTTCTTTTTTTTCTTGTCCTGACAAAAAATCCAAACTCTTTGACATAGAATTAATTTCTTCTTTTTTCCTCGCAACCATTCTCTCGTTGAAAATTTTTCTTGAAACTAAACTAATAACTAAAGCTCTAACATTAAAAGCGCCCACAGAGTTGTAAACACTTAAATCCAAAACAGAATTTATTCCTCCTAAAACCAAATCTTTAACTTTTGTAGCCTGCTCTTTTTTCTTTGCAAAAATTCCCCAAGTATCAGCAGCTTCAAACAAACCAATTGCAGCATTTTTTATTTCTCTGGTAGTTTTCTCATCTTTTTCAAGTAAAGAGATTATATTCTTAATATTAAAATACCCTTTTCCTTTTAACTGATTTATTGCTCTTTCTATTAAAACACTAACAGGATTTATCATATCTAATCCAAAAGTTATAATCCAATCCTCTGAAGCAAGTTCAGTAACATCTAAAGCAAATCTTTCATCAACAGGAATCCCTTTATTTAAATAAGAATTATAATGCTCAAAAGGAACGAAAATTTTTACAGGAAGCCTTTTTCCTTTCAAACCCCATTCGCTAAGCAACTCTTTGTCTTTTTCATTTTCAAATTTCATTGTCCAATAAATTCCCATTGTATCAAAAATCAAAGAAGAAATATTTTGGCTTACTTCTTTTGGCAAATTTGCAAGCTCTTCTGTTAAAACACCAAGAGTATAAGATTTTCCAGAGTTATGTGAGATGATTCCATTAGCAATAAAAGAATGATTTTTATCAACAGATAAATCATAAACCTTTTTTATTCCTTTTATTTCTTTGATTGATTTTATCTTTGTACAAACCAATTTTTCATTAATGTAATGTGTTTTCCTTTTTTTCGTTCCGTTTGCTTTATGGCAGATTAATCTTTCTTGTTTGAATTTATTTTTGAATCCTATCTTTTTGAAATTTTCAATTGAAGTATTATCTGTTATAAATAATCTGTAATTTGGATAAACTTTCTCTTTTATTTTTGAATTCTTTGTCTGTATAACTGATTCTATGGTCAAATGTGTTAATAATATCTGCAAGTCCTCTAAAAACTCCCTTGATTTTGAAGAGTAATCAATCCTTCCAGCTTCGTCAATATATCCATCACAATCAAATAATGCAGAAACAAATTCTGATTTAAATTTATTTGAACTTTCAAAAACTATTTTTGGGATTCTTATTATTCCTGATTTCAGTCCTTTTGGAATTCCAAGTTCAATAAATTTATTTACTATTTTTTGATGCTTTGTTTCTATGACTTCACAATTGCAGTCATTTTTTTGGTATCTTTTTGCAACTATCTTAAATTCTTTTTCCAAGTCTTCTTTTGCTTGATTCAAAACTTCGCTGGAATTGTTATAAATTCTGATTCTGGCTTTTGTCCCATTATACCAATAACCTCTTCCATCCTTGAATTTTCCTTTTCTAATGTTTATTGTTCCGTCAGCAAGAATAAATCCCAACAATCTGGCGATTCTTAGACTTTCTTTATCTCTCTTGATTTCGGGAATTTTTAGAGGGAGAACTATCTTATCATTGACTTTTAATTGAGATGCAGGACGATAATAGACATACTTCCCATAGGATGATAAAAGGGGGTGTTCTTTAGTTAAATTTATTGTCCTTCCGTCTTTGAATTTTATTTGAAAGAGTTTTTCATTTTTAACAGGGTAAGTCAATAATTCTGCTTTTTCCCATTCAAATTCTTTTTTTCCTTTGTTGAATGAAAGAACCTTATCTCTTTTTTCATCAAATTCTTTTATTGATTTGTACCCTTTATCTGTGAAAACCATTGTATCTCCGGTAAGACAGCCCCTCTTCCCTGCGACAAGAACAACATGACTTCTAGCAACATCCATAAAAATCTTATTACTTAAAGAAGTGTACTGCCCCATTTTTACATAGCCCTTGCCAATAAAAATCAAACCTTTATCACCAAAAGCTTTTTTGTCTGCTTCATCTCTTCCAACAATTATATCATAAGGCATTTTAAAATAAAAGAACACATACTTAAAAATCTTTAACTTTTTCAAATGATAACTTAAGAAACTAGACCCTTAATTCTTTCAAAATAATTCTCTCCTAAAATCTCTGATTCATCTGAGAAAAAACGCGCCATACTCTCCCACCTTTTATCCCTATCATATTTCAATTTATTAAAAATTCCTTCAGCTAAATTTATTCCATAACTCCCTGCAATATGTCCTGGCTCTGAAGTATTCTCAATATCTTCATCAGGATTATACTCTTCAATTCTCTCAATAAGTTCTCTATTATCCATAAATCTACCATTAAAAAATCCTATTTAAAACTTGCTATCCTTAATTTTAAATAACTTAAATACATATTAATTTCATGAAAATAGATTTTATTCCAATAGACTATGACTATTTTGATTTCCAAGGAAGAAATTACTCTAAAATTATAGGAAGAAACAACAAAGGCAAGAGAATTTGCGTAATTGACACATGTCCTGTTTATTTCTGGGCAATTTTAAAAGATGGTTTAAGCAAGAAAAAAATAGATGGATTAACTAAAAAAATAGAAAAAATCCAGCTTGATATTAAAGGAAGAAAAACAAAAGTAGAAGCAGTAGAACTTCACAATAAAAAATTCTTGGGCAAAGATGTAAGGGCTTTGAAAATTTTCGCGACAAATTATAAAGACTTACACGACATAGCAGACAGATTAGGAATGCCTGAAATAGAAAAAAGAAGAGGTTATGACCTTGGCTTTACAACTCATTACATAATTGAAAGAAAACTGCTTCCTTTAAACTGGTATGAAATCAACGGAGAAATTTTAGATAATTCCCAGGAATTCGGTGGCATAGATTCTAAATTAGATGTTGATTTATGTTTAAAAATTAATTCATTAAAGAAAAAAGATAAAAAAGATTTCAAACCAAAAGTCCTGGCATTTGACATAGAAGCAGATGAGTTTCAAATAGGAAAAGGAGAGATTTTAATGATTTCTTTAGTCAGTGAAAATTACAAAAAAGTTTTAACATGGAAAAAACCAAAAGGGCTTAAAGAAGATGCGATTTCACCAGAGGCAGTTAGAAATCGCCGTTCAAAACTTCGAGGAAGTTTAAAAGAAACCAGCGGGTGTCTTTCATATGTTGAATATTTAAAAGACGAAGCTGACATGCTAGAAAGATTTGTAGAAGTTGTCAAAGAAATTTCTCCAGATTTTTTAACTGGATATTTTTCTGATGGTTTTGATTTACCTTATTTAAGAGCTCGTGCAAACAAACACAACATAAATCTTTCTTTAGGAATAGATGGAAGCCAGCCAAAATTCTTTAGGGGAGCAATAACTTCTGGAAAAATAAACGGAATACCTCATATTGATTTATTAAGATTTATTCAAACAGCATATGCACAATACATGCAATCAGAAACTCTCTCCTTAAATGAGGTAGCCACAGAATTTTTAGGGAAACAAAAAAAAGACTTCGAACATAAACACTCTTCAAAAGTCAAAGACTGGAAAAAATATTTTGAATATAATTTACATGATTCTATTTTGACTCATAACCTGTTTGAAAAATTCTGGACAGACATGCTAGAGTTCACAAGAACTATTCGCGAACCTGTCTTTGATGTTTCAAGATTTGGACTTTCAAAACAAGTAGAATCATACATATTACATAGATTAGAAAGATTTAATGAAATTCCTGAAAAACGCCCAACCCACGACGAAATCGGAGAAAGAAAAAAAAGAGCTCCATCTGAGGGAGCATTTGTCTATGAACCTAAACCAGGTTTGTATGAAAAAATAGTAATGTTTGATTTTACATCAATGCACACAAGTATAATAGCATCATTTAACATATCAAAAGCAACCTTGTTAGAGAAAAAAGAAAAGTCCTGTTTTTCTTCTCCTGAAATAGATTTTAATGAAAAAAAAACCAAATTTTATTTTTCAAAAAAACCAGGATTCATTCCAACACTTGCAAAAGAAATATTTGAAACAAGAAAAAAATTTAAAGCAGAGTATAAAAAAAATCCAAATCCAATTACAAAAGCAAGAAGCAATGCTTTCAAGTTATTATCTGCTTCAGTTCATGGTTATATAGCATTTTTTGGAGCAAGATATTTTTCAGCTGAGAGCTCTCATTCAATTTTGGCATTTGTAAGGACTTTAAATAAACAGGTAATTGAAAAAACAAAGTCAGCAGGTTACAATGTTATCTATGCTGATACAGACAGTGTTGCATTTACTTTAGGAAAGAAAACAAAAAAACAAACCAGAGAATTCCTGAAAAAACTTAATTCAGAACTTCCAGGAATTATGGAACTTGAATTAGAAGATTTTTATAAAAGAGGTATTTGGGTGACAAAAAGAACAGGAAAGATTGGTGCAAAGAAAAAATATGCCCTAATTGATGATAGAGGAAATTTGAAAATAAGAGGTTTTGAAACAGTAAGAAGAGACTGGTGTCAGCTTGCAAGAAAAGTTCAGAATAAAATTATCAGACTTATATTAGAAAAGGGAAATGAAGAAGAAGCAGTCAAATATATTAAAGAAATCATCAAGAAATTAAAAAATAGAGAAATAAACACAAAAGAATTATTAATAAGCACACAATTAAAAAAACCAATTTCAGAATATCTTTCCTTACTTCCTCACGTAGTTGCTGCAAAAAGAATGATAGAAAAAGAAATACCCATTGACCCAGGAGAACTTATTAAATATTATATTGCAGAATCAAAATCAGGAAAAAGTAAATTAGTAAGAGATAGAATAAAACTTCCTGAAGAACCAGGAGAGTATGACCTTAAATATTATCTTGAAAGGCAAATACTTCCTGCAGTTGAAAATATTTTTCAGGTTTTCAATATAAAAATCAACGAAATCTTCGAAGGGAAAAAACAAACAACTTTAGATATTTTTTAAGAAACAACACCACACTTTTATAAAATAGCTTTAATTAAGAATACATAAATCTTTCTATAAGTAATTTTATAAGTTATTTCTATCTCTTATATAAATGGAAAAACTTGAATTAAAATCTCTTTTTTTAGAGCGTATGAAAGAACTTCTAAAAGAAGATTTTGAAAAATATTTAGGGGTTATTAAAAAACAACCTAGAAAATCAATTAGAGTGAATACCTTAAAAATTTCTCCAGATAAATTAAAAGAAAGACTTGAAAAAAAAGGCTGGAAAATAAAACAACCATTTAAAGATTACCTTGAAATTATAATTGTCGAGGGGAAATATACTCATTTGCATTCAACCCCTCCTCAATTTGAGAATTCTATTAATAACAAAAAAATAATTGCGAACAAAGGGAGCAACAAATTAGGGGTGGTGAACTTAGAACCAGGAGAACTCGGACGCTCTCTCGAACACCGACTCGGATATTATTATGTTCAGGAACTTTCAAGCACCTTACCTGTTAATGTTTTAAACCCAAAAGAAAATGAAATTATTTTAGATTTAGCAGCAGCTCCAGGAAGTAAAACCACACAAATCTCTGCAAAAACAAAAAACACAGGAACAATAATTGCAAATGACTTTTCTTTAGCAAGAATAAAAATCCTGGCTTCAAATTTAGAAAGATGTGGTGCAGCTAATTGCATAATAACAAAAAAAGATGGAAGAAGTTTGTGTATAAAATTAAAAAAACAAAACTTTTATTTTGACAAAATTTTGATAGATGCTCCTTGTTCTGGAGAAGGAACCCTGCGTTCTTCACCAAAAACTGCTAAAATGTGGAATATAAAAAATATCGAAAATCTTTCAAAAATCCAAAAACAATTGCTTTCTTATGCAATAGAAACTCTCAAAACACAAGGAGAAATAGTTTATTCAACTTGCACACATGCTCCAGAAGAAAATGAAGAAGTTATAGACTTTATTCTAGAAAAATTCAAAGATAAAATTAAAGTAGAAAAGATTAATTTACCAATCAAACATAAAAAAGGCGTAACAAAATGGCAAAATAAGGAATATAGCAGAGAAGTAAAAAAATGTTGCAGGATTTACCCTCAAAACAGTAATACTGAAGGATTTTTCATTACTAAATTAAAGAAGATAAAAGAATGAAATACAATTCATTAAAAATTTTAAATAAAAAAGAAAAGCAAGAAATAGAAAATAAACTAAAAGAACAATTTGGAATCAAAGAAATTCCTGGACTTTTAATTAAAAAAGGAAGAGAAAGAGTTTTTCTTTTTTCAGGAAATTTACAAATTGGGGAAATAAGAAAATTAGAAAAAATTGTTCCTATAGAAAGAATTGGAATTTATTTTGCAAAAATTATAAATGATAAAATAAAACTTAGTATAGAAGGAACACATTTATTAAAAAGCCAGATAAAAAAAAATATATTTGAACTTAATAAATCTCAAACAGAAGAATGGATGTTAGGCAAAGAACTTTTAGTTGAGAATTTTAGCTCAGATCAGAAAAGGGCGGGTGGCTGGGGCTCGTGGAAAGGGAAAAATACAGGAGAATTTCTCGTTATGAAATATGGCAATGATTTTCTCGGTTGTGGCAAAGCATCTGAGAATAAAATTGGAAATTTTATTCCAAAAAGCAGGAGGTTGAAAGAGAGGGGGTAAGAAAAGGTTAATGTTGGTGTGTTAAGAAAAAATAAAAACAATTAATTTTATAATAACATTTATTCTATTTAAAAAATGAATGACCCCGCGCTAAAGCGCGAGGTATCAATAAATAAAAAATGTTAAGACAAATCGACCCAAGGTTGAGAAGAACTAAAGTAGTTGGTTATAGCCAGTATGATTTTACTTTATTAACAGAATTAAATTTATTGGAGGACGGCGATTCCTCCCTGCTTTAAAGCAGTGGTATCCTCGCCGTTGATGTAA
>CAYPRJ010000021.1:0-9741 GCA_964413095.1 Candidatus Woesearchaeota archaeon | reverse complement strand
ATTTTCTTCTTATCATTGATGCACTTGAATTAGAAAAATCACTTTTTCCTTCCCATGTTAAGATATTAATTGCTTTATCATTAATTTGGCATTTTCCATTTCTTAGATTAATCTCTTTTAACTTATTTTCATCAAAGAATGAAGATATCTTTGCTATTTTATTTCCGGCAACAATCTTTGTATCAGGATGGAGGCATACAAGCCCTTTATTTGCTAAAACCATAGCTCCTGCTTCTAGGCTCCAGCCTCTTAAATATTCATCTCTGACTACTGTTGCTGTGTTATGAACCAATATACCATTTGCAATAAAATTATGAGTATTTTCAATAGTCAAGTCATAAACATGCTCATAAGGAGAAGTTTTTTTCTGAATATGCTTTATTTTTTCAAAAATTATGTTTGGTTGTTTGATTTCTTTTGTTAATCTAAACAGTTCCTCTAATTTTCTTTTTTTGTCTGGGTGTTTTAAAGGAATGTTTCTGTAAAACTCCCTTATACTCTGATTTTGTCTAATTTCAAGAATCCATTTGTCATGTTTTCCTTTTATCTTCCCTGTAGAAGGAGCCCTTTTTCTTATTGCTGAATTGATGTGATACCTTAGTAAAGTTAATTGTAAGTTTTTTGCAAGTTGCTCAGAAGTTGTTGTTAATTCTATGCAATGTGAACCTTTGCCCTTTCTTATCTGAATACTTCCATCAGTGTCATAAAGTCCAGCGATGAACTCTGATAAGATTTCATTTTTTAGAGATAATAGTTCATTTGAAAGATTTATTTTGTTTGATTTAGGAGAAAAAGGAATGCCTAATTTTAACAAAACCTGTCCTATTATTTTAGAGTGAAATCTTGTTGCTACCGGTCTTTTTTCAGTTGTTTTTTGAATATCAAATGCTAATTCAAACTGTCTTTTTATTATGTTCTGACATAGTTCTTGTAGTTTTGGATTGGAATTGGAAAACCTTATGCTTATTGTTTTGTTCCCGCTTTTTCTTAAATCCCCATCTCCTGCAATAAGCCCTGCAAAATATACAAAATCTTTATTTAATCTACAAGGAATAGTGTGCTTTTTTCCGTTGTACAATGATAAATATTTTATTCTGTTTTTATAATCATATCTTACTGTTTTTGATAATTTTTTCAGTTCTTCAAGATTTATGCATCCTCGTTTATCTTTTCTTATCCAATTATAATAAAGATTTCCTTCATCTATATTAAATACTTTTGAGATATTCCTAATTGTTTTATATTTTGCTTTTAATCTTTTGAGTATTTCTTTTAATTCATCCTCAAACCCAATCACTTTTGGATTTGATTCAATTAAATCAACAAAATATTTTTCTTTTCCAGAAGTCTTAATCTTTGATGCAACAGCGATTTTGTCTTTTATGGCTAAATCTTTTACTTTTATCCATTTGTTTTGTTCTGTAAATAATGCGGTGTTTCCTGTTAGTTCAATCTCTTTTCCAGAAATTGTTTGTATGTTGTAAACTTCTTTTGGAGCTTTTATTTTCCATATCTTGGAAGGTGTTTTTTCCTGAAATTTTAGTTCATTAGACATGCTCTGCACCTTAAAATTTATGTTTTTATCCTCATAGTAAATTCCTTCCTGATACTTTTTACTGAACTTTGAGATAGATTCTAATTTTTCTTTTATTTTATGAAATTCTCCATTTTCAGTTATTATCTTGCTGTCGGGAGCAATACAAAGTCCGGCGCCTGAATTATGACAAAGTACTCCCCCAAACCCTGCTATGAAATTCTCATTTTCTGGAGTAGATATGTCATATACAAATTTACTTGCAGAATTAACTTCTTCAATTTTCTTTATTTTTATAAAAGCAACGTCACTTTTTATTAACTTCTTTATTTTTATTATATTCTTGCATATATCTATTCCTTTTTCTGTTAAACTGACTGATATTTCTCTTTTATGTTTCTTTTTCATAAATAAATCTGAATGCTCTGAAAAATATTCTAACGAATTCTCTCCAAAAATATTTCTTATATCCTTTCCTTTAATTGTTCTTTTTTTATAAACCATCATGATTCTCTCAAACAGCATCTTGTTATCAATTCTTTCAAAATTTATTCTATTATAACCTTGCTTTAATTTTCTTTTAAAGAAAATTTTTAAATTATCCGGCAAGGATTCAAGTGGAAAGTTTAATCTGGTATTCATAAATTTCTTATTTACATTTGGTGACAGTAAATCAAATCTGCTTCCTTTACAATTTATTATTCTTCCATCTTTTAATGTGGCAACTCTATTTATTTTTCTTTCCAGACAAGAAGCTATTATTTTATCCTGAAGTTGTAAATAAAGTAATTCAGACATTAGTTTTTTTGATTTAGTTACTCCTGCATCCCCCTTCATATACCCATCAAAGAATGCTTGTCTTGAATTTGGATTAGAATTAATTATTATTTCTGGAATAGCTTTTTCTGTTGCTCTTTTATGAACAATATTTCCAAGCCAAAAACACATTTTTGTATAAGGCTCTTTTCCATAAATAGTTACTCTTATGCCATTTTCTCCGTGGTTAGAAATCCTTGCCTCTTTTTTAAAAAACTTCTCAGAAATATAATTTATCTCTGATGCAATATCTGTTTCATTTTTATTTAATGTGAATTGAATTTTATAGCTTCCTTTTCTATTATAAAGATGGCCTTCTGCAATAAAATATCCTAAAAATTTTGCTATTTCTTCAGGTAATTCAGAATTGTTTGTAGGGATCTGTTTTGGAATTACTAAAAAATCTCCTTTTTTTAGTTCTTGAGAATTCTTACACTTAATCTCTCCCTCTTCTAAACAAAAAACACTGTGATCTTTTGTTACTTTTATTTTTCTTCCTGTTTCTAAGGAAAAAGATAATAATTTTTCTTTGTTTTTATGTCTGAACACTGCTCTTATAGTTTTCCATTCAAGTTTTAAACTATTAAGATTAAAAGATAATGCTTCAATATCTTCATCACATAAAGTAAAACCAGAGGTATCTTCTTTGTAGTACTTATCTACAAATTCCCCTATTTTAATAAATTTTAATTTTCCATTTTTTCTTATTAATAGAGGTTCATTATAGTCTAAAGATGCACTTTTTCCTACTACATACCTTCCCTTAGGAGAGATTTCTGACATGAATCCAAGGGTATGTGAATTATGAACTCCAATACCATTAGAAACAAAAGTGTTTGTAGAAGGAACAGATAAATCATAAACATCTTCTTTTTGATTTAATATTTCTATCTTGTTTATTTTTGACCAGATCAAGGGGCTATATGCTATTTTCTTTAATTTTTCTAGTTCTTCTGATTTTTCTTTTAATCTTTTTTCAAATTTTTTAATAATGTTTCTTAGTCTTATCCTTCCAATAATTCCTCTATTTTTTATTGTTCTCATTTCTGCTGCAAATGTTCTGTCTCCTGTTTTTCTGCTATTATAACCTAATTTTTTTGTTAGTGAATAGACTAAATCTCCACAAGGAATATTGTTACTGTAACTATAAATTGGCTTAGTATAATTTAGATATTTTCTTCCATAGAAATTAAAATTTTTTCTGAATTTTTTAATCATTTGCGAAGACACCAAAATTATGTAGTACTCTGTTTTTTTATTTTTGTAAATATAATTACTTGTTTTTAATTTGTTTAAAATTCCTAGTGAAAAGAGTATATCTGAAACTCCTTCTGCAAGAGATTTTGATACTGTTACTAACTCAAAGCCTTTTGTTCTTTTTTTATCTTGAACAAATCTACCATCTCCTGAAAAAATTCCAGTTATCAATCCCTTAACAAAATCTTTTTGAGCAAAATATGCAAAATAAGGCATCTTTTTTATTCTAGAATAATTTCCTTTTACATTTGATTTTATTTCTTTATTTTCATAACAATGTTCCTTAAGAAAATTTAATAGACTTTTTGAATTTATTATTACTCTTTTTTCTTCTGTTTTTGATTTTAATTTTATTTCCTTAATAAAATGGTTAATTTTTTCTTTAATTTTTTTGTTTTTATTTGAAATAACAACTCTTTTTTTTTCTATTGAACCTTCACTTAAGAAAATACCTAAAAAAAATCCAAAATTCTCATTTAATTTTATCTCTTCAGGAAGCTGTTTAGAGTTTGTGGAAAAAGTATTAGATTTAGAGGTGTTTATTGTATTTAGAGTCTCTTTATGAAAATTAATAGGTAATGGGAGATATGTTTTTTCTGTTAGTTTATCTCCTCTTATAGGAATTATATCTCCGTCTTTTGATAAGGTGATAAAAGAGTGGTCTTTGGTAGCTATTATTTTTTTACCATGCTCTGTGGTTATTTGAATTAATTTTTCTTTAGGGTAATGTTTTAATATTTCATCTACTTTTTTCCATTCAGGAATATGCTTTTTTGTGTTTATTGTTAATGTCTGTAGATTTTCTGGAAATCTTCCGAATTTATTATATAATTCTTCTATACTTTTGTACCCCTCTTCTTTTTTACTTTTATAAAGTATTTTTTCATTTTTTCCTACGCTTTTTGCTACTCCTGGGTCTCCTATAAGCAAAATATGGATATCGCCTCTACTTTGTTGCCCGTCTGAATGGATTCTTTGCACACCGCCGAATAACTGCAGGACAAGAGATTTTTTGATTTCTTCATAACCCCAAATACTAGGGGATATACTTTTAGCTAAGTTTTCAAAAATATTAGGATTTTCAGATAATTCTAGGATTTGTTTTTCATCTTCTTCACTTATATCAAGTTCTTCAAAAGTTTCTTCTAAAGGAATTAAATTATTTGCTTCTAGAGCAAGTTCAAATCGTGTGGATAGACCTCCTGAATGCAAAGGAACAGGAACTTCTTTTAAAACTCCTATAACTTTTATTCTACTCCCTGGAGTGGTTTTTTCTTCCATCTTAGGTTCAACTAAATCTTCTTTTACAAACACGTTTATTCTTTTTGGCTGTTCACCTCCTGAAAGAGATTCTGGAGCTTCTTCTATTACAAGTCTCTGAGTGTCAACCATTTTTTTGCTTATTAATTTGAATCCACCTCTTCTTCCACAAGAGCAACGTGTTGGTTCTCTGAATTTTTTTTCCATTTGTAACATCGAGATAATTGTTCCGCAACTTGGACATTCAAATTTTGAATTTACTACCTGAGGACGGACATCACTTGCCTGCCTGATTATGCCTTCTACAACAATTAGTTCATTTAGATTCTTGGAACGAATGTTTCTTATTTTTATTTCCTGGCTTTTTGGAAGATTGTTTAAACGAACTCTTGCATTTTCTACTAAGCCAAGTTCTTCAATTCCTAATTCAACAAATCTAAGGGTATCTTCAGGGTAGCTTAATATTTCATCAGATAATTTGTTAGAGAATTCAGTGAGTTTCATGAAATCTATGTAAATTACATTATTTCTTTTTTTTAGCCCTTCTCCTATTTCTTTTTTGTGAAAATCAAAGAAGTTTTTAGCTTCAATTATTAAATCATCTTTTTTATTTTTGTCAGCCATGTTTATAAGAATAATTGCTGATTTTTATAGTTTTATATAGAAAAATATATTTTTAGTAAATGGGTAATTATTTTTTGTATTCTTTTAGTGCTACTTTTATATTTTTTAAAAGCTGGTTCATTGATTCTTCAAGTTGTTTTCTGTTTTTTGTTCCTGTGCAAACAAGCTTTCCATTACTGAAAAGTAAGAATGTTGCATTTGGTTCTATAAGTTTGTATACTAAACCTGGAAATTGTTCTGGCTCATATTCTGTATTTTGCATTTCTAAAGCTAAAAAATTCAAATTGAGTTTTAAATTAATATTTCCTGAAGCAACTATATTTTGTACTGTTACTTTTGGTTTTGTTGAAATATTTACATTTATTTTTTTTAATTGTTTTATTACTTCTTGAATAACTCTGTTAACTTGTGCAATTGATTTTGTTCCTGTGCAAACAAGATTTCCTGAGCTGAAAACAAGAACAGCTGATTTAGGTTCTTTAATTCTTAAAACTAGTCCTGGAAAAGTTTCTGGATTATATTCTGTGTTGGGTTGTGTTCTTGCTAATTTTGTTAAAGGAACTGGCTTTCCTAAAGAAGCAGTTGCAACAATATTTTGAATTTTATAATTGCTTTGAGATTTTTTTTGTGCCATCGCTTCATTGAATTCGACGAAGTCTGAATAAATTCAGAGATTCTATTTGCTAAATCTTTGATTTAATTATTAATCACAAGAAAAATTCATTTATAAATGTTTATTTAAAACCAGGTCTTCTTTGATTGAATCTTCTCATACTGTTAGAGTTAGGCATAGAACGTCTTGGCTTATTCATGTTTTGGCTAGGACCTGGGCGAGTGCCAGGAGGACGTGAGTATCCTTGAACAGGTTGTTGTGGAGGAGATTTATTGCTGCCTTCTTTGAATTTTTTAATTAATAAGAAACTTATTATTCCAATTGCGACTATAATTACAATTACAATTACAGTTATGATAATTCCTAAATTTGTACTTTCTTCATAAACACAAGATCTTATTTCTTCTGGTTTGTCTACAGTACTATCACAATCATTTGAATCAGTACAAGTTCTTTTCTGGGTTTCATTTTCTGGACATTTTTCTGGTTTCCAGTCAGTGCAATCCCAGTTAGGAGTACAAGTAGCTTCTAACATTACACTTAATGTTATGGTTTCTAAAGAAATTGAATTTCCAGAAGTATCTATTGCTGTAGCATTTACATAATAAGTTCCTTTCTCTAAAGAAGTGAAATTTTTAGAAAAAGGAGAGCTGTAAAGAGTAATAGAATCTACAAGAGAAGTAGAGTCATAGAGGTAAATAGTTATATTTTCTACTAAAGATTCATTGTTAGGAATTATATCTACAAAAATATAATTCCAAAGTAATTCTGAACCATTTCCAGGAGTGGAACTGGAATAATCTATGGAAAGAGTATCAGTTTCTTCTGAATCTTCTCCTGAAGAAAAATTTATAGTAATAGTTCTGGTAGAAGTAGAGGCACTATTTCCTAAACTGTCATTTGCAGTTGCATTTATGTAATAAGTTCCTTCATCTAAAGAAGTAAAATTATTGAAAAAAGGAGAAGAAGAACCTGTAGCAGAACTTTGTAATGAAGTGGAATTGTATAAGTTAATAACAACAGTGTCTACCGCAGATTTGTCAGTTACAGTCACATTTACTGGAATATATGAATAATTTATTTCTTCTCCATCACTAGGAGTAGGAGATTCAAAATTTATAGAAGAGACTGAAGGTGAAGTGATGCTAACTGAAATATTAGATGAATTTATATTAGAAGAAGTATCCAAAGAAGTCACTGTTATATTATATTCTCCTGGAAAAGTTCCTGTAGCATTAACCCAAAAATATTCAGTTGAATCATTGAGAATAAGGTAAGTATTATTTGTCCAGCTTATTGTTAATCCATTTAATTTTGTGTCTCCTGAAGCACTTGTTCCATTTGTTGATGAATTTATACTAAAATTTGAATGAAATGTTATATTTATTTGAGTGAAATTTACTCCTGCGTTCCCATTATTTGTTACTGTTATATTCCAAAGTGTTTGTGTTCCGTTTTCAGCACTTGTTGGACTTACAGAACTGCTTAAAACTTCTGTTGCTGAAATTATGTTAAGTAAAAATACTAAACTTATTATTGTAAATAAAAATAAACCTCTTTTCATTATTATATAAAAGAGAATGCCCTTTAAAAAATTATTTAAGTCCGCTTAATTGAATTTTCTGTTTTTTATAATCTTCTTTGATTTCTTCTATTGTTGTTACATCTGAAGGGGATTTGTCTGGGCGGAGAGCAGTTACACGAGGAAAACGCAAAGCAAAGCCAGATTCATAATTTGGAGATCCTTGAATTTCTTGGTATGTTACTGCTACCACGATTTTTGGTTTTATTTTAACATTTCTTCCTTTTTCTTTAGTAATTAAAGGAGTAAGTTTTTTAGTTAATTCGTCAAATGATACACTGCTGGTTTTTGTGGCTTTTGAAGAAACTTTTTCTTTCATCCCTGTTCCAACTTTTCCAATTCCCACATATTCCTTGCCTTTTTTACATCCTAAAATAAAACTTGACATCCATCCGCTTCTTTTTCCTGTTCCATATTCTGCACCGATAATTACTAAATCTAAATCTCTTTCTTCTGGTTTAATTTTTAACATATGTCCTACTCTGCTTCCTGGCTGATATACTGCTTCTAAATTTTTCATCATTATTCCTTCTTGATTTTCTTTCAAAGCCTTTTTATAGAATTCTTTAGCTTTTTTTTCGTTGCTTGTTATAATTTGTTTTGAATGGATTATTTTGTAGGGATGATTTTTTATTATTTTTTTGATTAAAGCAGTTCTTTTTTCAAAAGGCTCATTTAGCATGGATTTTCCATTGTAATAAAGAATATCAAAAACATTTATTTCAACAGGAAGTTCTTTCTCCAGTTTTTCTATGTTGTATTTTCTTTTTATTCTCTGGCTTATATGCTGGAATGTGGTGTATTCTTTTGTTTTTTTATGGAAACCTACTGCTTCTGTGTCTAGAATAAATGATTTTCCTTTTACATATTTTTTTATGTAGTTTATTACATCAGGAAATTGCTTTGTTACATTTTCCAGTCTTCTTGTGTATAATTTTATTTCTTTTTCCTTTTTATGGATAATTAATCTGAATCCGTCGTATTTATACTCACAGTTATGAACTATTGCTGAAGAAAGATAAGTGTTATCCTCAGTTTCGAAATTAAAAACCATCCCATCGTATTTTAATTTTTCTAATTTTTTAATAGGAATATAAAAGAAATTTTCATCTTCAAAAAATCTTTGGTGGCTTGTTTTTGTTTTATGATTTCCTTCTTCAATATTGTCTATCTGTTTTCCAAAAATTGCAATTCTATATATCATATTTCCTAGTCCTTTATTTTCATATCTCCCAATGCTGGGAAGTATATTTATTTTAGATAACAATAACAATATTTGATATGCAATATTTTTAGAAGAGGTAACTATTGTATAGATATTTTTTTTAGACTTATGCCCGTCTCCTTTTATATATGCTTTAAGAAAGGATTTTATTTTTTCTGGCTCGGCCAATATTATAAAGAAGGGTATTTTTTTATTTGTTGATTGGGTGTTGAAATTTTCTCTTAAGAAATTGGCTATAATATTTGAATTACATCTTATTATTCTAATTCCTTTGCTTTTATTAGAAAAAATCTTTGCATCTATGCCAAATAGCTTATTAATCAACATTGCTATTCTTTCTGCTTCCTTTTCTTCTTTATATCCCAAGGAAAATGTTATATTCCCCCTTTCTTCAGAATCCCCTTCAGCTAAATACCACCCACATAATTCAAAAAATTCAGGGGATAATTCTATAAACCTATTTACAAATTTTCCTTTAAAGGTTCCTTTTAATTTGCTATAACTTCTAATTTTCTTATTGATTAATTCTATATTTTTATCTTTGTTGTACTCTAATAAATCAATATTTGATGACTTTTGCATTTCTTTAAATTTTGGAAATAAGACAAAATCTCCTTCTTCAAGTTCTTTTGCTGATACCCATTTGGTCTCATATCTTTCATATTTTCTCTTACAGCCATATTTTTGTTCTTGACAATTTGGTCTGCAAGCTATCAACCTATTTTTCCAGCTACATACTTGTTTTTTGATAACTAATATTCTATGTTCAGGTGTTATTACAAATGGAAAGAGATAATGAGGGTATATTTTGATTAATTCTCCTTTATAGT
>CAYPRJ010000020.1:6161-9932 GCA_964413095.1 Candidatus Woesearchaeota archaeon | reverse complement strand
AGATAGTTTTTCCATTAATCTCCCTTACTTTTATCCCCTTTTCTATAGATTGTTTTTTTCCTATTTTAAATATGTTTTCTAAACTAATTGTCTTTCCATTAAAAATTACTTTAGTGTCCCCTGTTAAACATTTTGTTCCTAAATTCTTTTTTTCAAGCTCAGAAACAATCGAGGCTTGCGTGTAACGTTTTGGGGGTTGTGTTTCTTTTTCTTCTATTCTAATATCTTTTATTTCAAAATTCCCATTTAAATCAGGTATTTGTGTCTCTTTTAATTTTGCAGGATAAAATTCAAGCCATGATTTTTTTCTTATTGAAGAACCTTTTGTAGAGAAAGTCAAGATATTCTCATCCCCGCTTCTACCTTTGTGTTCACCATCCCTTTCCAAATTATTTTTATTGTTAACATTATCTTTCCCAATATTTATTTTAGCCTTTATTTTTTTATTTTCTATTACAGCATTTTCACAAAATAAAGCTAAGAATCTTTTTACAATTAAATCATAGATTTTTTGTTCATCTTTATTTTTTACGCTATTTTGGTTTTGTGCTGTTGGATAAATTGAGGGGTGTGCAGGATCTGTCTTTTTGCCCTCGAGAGGTTTGTCTTTTTTTATTAAATGTTCTACCTTGTATTCTTTTGAAAGTTTTTTCAAGATGCTTTTGTAGTTTATTGAAGGTGGAAGTTTTTGAGATGAAGTTCTTGGGTAACTTATTAAACCAGAGAGATAAAGAGATTGAGCTATTTGTAATGTACGGGCAGGAGTTATTCCATAAAGTTTGTAAGATTCCATTTGCAGTGCAGTTAAATTAAATGGAGGATTTGGAGGAAGAGATTGTTCTTTTTTTTCTGTTTTTGCTTTTGCTTTTTTTCCTTTTAGCTTTTCAAATTTTTGAAGTTCTTGTTTTTTGAAAATGTCTTTGTTATGTTTTAATTCTATAGGAAAATCATCTAATTTAATGAAAATCTGCCAATAAGTTTTTGGTTTGAAATTTTGAATTTTTTTCTCTTTTTGAACAATTAGATTTAATGCAGGGCCTTGCACCCGACCAATAGACATAATTTTAAATCTCCCTGTTTTTTTTATTGAATCCATTAATGCTCTTGAAAGATTAATTCCATAAAACCAATCTAAATAATGTCTTGTTTCTCCTGCAACTGCCAGCCCCCAATTAATATTAGGAGATTTATTTTCATATGCTTTGTTTAATTCTGAATTTGTTAAAGTTGAGAATTTCATTCTGTTTGCATCTTCTTGCCCGCAGATATATCTAACAGTGTTTAATCCTATAACTTCTCCTTCAATGTCATAGTCTGTTGCTATTGTGATGCTCTCTGCATCTTTTACTAATTTTGACAGGGCAAGATAATATTTTTTTGTGAAATCTTTTGTTCTTGCTAAATAATTTGGAACCCATTTTATGTCAAATATAGGAAATGCGCCATTGGAGTTTGTGGAATTTTGTTTTAATGTTAACAAGTGTCCTACAGTGCATGCAACAACTATTTGTTTTCCATCTCTTTGAACTTCATAATAAGGAACTCCTTGGAGGTTTTTTTTAACAGATTTTCCTAGTGCAGAAGAAATTTTTAATGCTGCTTGTGGTTTTTCTGTTATGACTAATTCATAACCTGATTTTTTTAATTTGATTTTTGGAGGTTTGAAATCTATCTTTTGTTTTGAATTTTTCTTAAATTTTTTAGAAGATTTTTTGGTTGTTTTTCTGGCTGATTTTTTCTTATAAGTTTTTTTCTTTGGTTTTCTTGTTTCAATTACAATTTCTGAAGTTAGAGGTTTGTAAGGTTTTTCAATTGCATATTTTATGTCTGTCTCATCTAGGGGGAAATATTCTTCTGCAATTTTTTGTTCTCTTGGTTTTTGCTTTTTTTTTGGCATAGTGTCTTCTGCATTCGTAGAGGGTTTGAAACGAGAAGTTTCAAAACGACAATATTTGCTAACTCCGTTTAGTTCTTTATAATATTTATCTGAATGAATGTTTTATAAATTTAGTGAAAAGAAAGGGTTTTTGTTATTTTTGATTAGATTTCAAAAATCTTTTCTTTTTTTGCTACATTGATTACTTTAGTTTTTCCTATTTTTTCTTCAATGCCTCCTGCTTCATGGATATGTGCATTTATCAGAATATTTGGATTAAATTTTTTCACTGCTTTTTTCACTGCTTTGCTTCCTGGAAATCCAGATATTTCAGATTTACTTCCTTGAGGATGCATGTGTGTTACCATAATTTTTTTCTTTAAGTTTTTTATACTTTCATGACCTTTTTTTAATATATCAAAAATTTCTCTGTCTGGAGTTATGTTTATAGTATCTCCTCCACCTGCCCCAAAAATTCCTAAGTCTTTTTTTACAAAAGAATATCCATGGATGTTTTTTGTTGGAGCATACATGTTTGCTAAAAAATCTACAGTTGCTATTGATTCATGGTTTCCTGGGATTATTAGAACTTGTTTTTTTGCTTTTAGGAAAGGTCCTATCAGGTTTTTTGATGATTGTTCTGCAAAAGTTAAATCTCCAGCTAAAATAACTATATCAACTTTTTCTTTTGTGGCTTTTTCAGCTAATTTTTTTACTAATCCTGTATCTCCATGAATATCTCCAACTGCTAAAATTTTTGTTTTTTTCCTGTTTTTTGTCATATTTTTAAGAGAGAAAACTAATTAATAAGAGTTTTGTTTTGTGATGATTTTTACTACGGTATTTTAGTGAATATTTAATTCCCAAAAGATTTAAAAGCAAATCACTGTCTTGAATATATGTATTAAAACATATGTATTAAAATGAAAGACAACTTTGATATCTTTTTTAGGAGAAAGCCGGCTTTGATGCTGGTTTCTTTGAAAAAGAATACTAGGATGAGATATGGTAGTATACTGGCTAAAGAAGTTGATTGTACTTATAGCCATGCAGTGAAAATTTTGCAGACATTAGAAGCATTGAAGTTAGTCGTGTTTGAAAAAAAGGGGCGAATTAAAATTATACGACTGACTAAGAAAGGCAGAGAAGTTGCAGATGCTATAGAAGGTATAAAAAATCTTGTTAAATAATTCTATAATTGCCCCTAGTGTTTTGAATAAGAAAATTTAAATAGTTTTTACTATTTATTTTTTATTGGAAATGAAAAATGAAAAACAATTCTAAAGAAATTGAGCTGAAGTTTAATTTGCCAGAGTTTAATAAAAAAGATATAAACCTCAGAATTTCAAAAAATTTAATTTCTATTAAAGCAGAAAAGAAAAAGGAGAACAAGGCACAGAAAAAGGATTTTTTTCATGCAGAAAAAAGCAGCAGAAGTTTTAATTATACAACAAGTGTTCCTACGATAAAACCTAAAGAAGCAAAAGTGGATTTTAAGAAAGGAGTTTTGACAATAAAAGTTCCTAAAAAATGAAAGTAAAAAATGGTTCTGCAATATAAGTCAAAAAAAGGAGGCAAGTGGAAAAAATATCCTGGAAAAGACAAGCTTGAAAAATCCACGAGAAATTATGATTTTAGGCTTCTTAGTGAGAATAAAAAGAAAGTTTTAGTTCCAAAAGGTTCTTATGGTAAAGTTATGAAAAGATTTAGACAGATTGAATTTTTTAAGCATAATAAGTGAAATGGCCTTGGATATTCGCGACCTCGCACGAAGTTGATTGCGGATTATACTTCTACCACGAAATCGCTCAGGATTTGAAATTCAAATCTCAAAATTAAAATGGAATCACAGATTCCATAATGGCCCTGGAGGGATTTGAATGAAAACCTCCTGC
>CAYPRJ010000020.1:0-6061 GCA_964413095.1 Candidatus Woesearchaeota archaeon | reverse complement strand
GGGTTTCTCACACTTCCAGCATCCCAAATCCCTAATGGCCCTGGAGGGATTTGAATGAAAACCTCCTGCGGGTTTCTCACACTTCCAGCATCCCAAATCCCTAATGGCCCTGGAGGGATTTGAACCCCCGACACCCAGATTTCTCCTTCGCGATTTCTCCGGAGGCAATTTGAAATCGCCATTCCGTGCTTTGAGGAAGTTAAAAAGAAACCAGCGGGTTTCTTTTAAGAGTCTGGTGCTCTAACCAAGCTGAGCTACAGAGCCATAAGATTAATTAGAAAATTAAGTTAAAAAGTTTATCTATATTCTCTACCCAAGCATCACTGATTAATTTATATTTTTATTTTGTATCAGCGATACTCTCTGCTCAAACATAGATAATTATGTCCTTACTTAGTTACTTTTATCTATATTCTCTGCTCAAACATAGATAATTATGTTTTTACTTAGTTACTTTTATCTATATTCTCTGCTCAAACATAGATAATTATGTTTTTACTTAGTTACTTTTATCTATATTCTCGCCAAGTATGTCCGCATTTTGTGCATTTGAAGAATTTTGTTTCTGCTTCGTCACCTGAACGAGTTTGAACTGTCCAGAAGAATGCTTTGTCATTTCCACAATTTTTGCATTTTTCTCCAACTATTGGAAGAACTTCAGTATCTTTTTGAGAAAGAACAACAACTTCTTTTTTGTCACCAATTTTTTCAGAAGAAGTTATCTTAGCTTTGCTTTTTAAAGAGTAATTACATCTAGGACAACCATAATATTTTGCTTTTTTAACAAGCACAGCACCGCATTTAGGACAAAATTCCATTTCACCTTGATATTTTCTATCTTAATAAAGAAGCTTTAAAAAACTTCCTATTAGTTTTTTATTAGTTTTCTTCGCAGAATCCTCTTTCACTTGCTGGTTTTGCTGATTCAAAAAATATTAATTTTCCCCAACCAACATAAGGAGCAATTCTGAAAACAGTTTTTCCTACTATTTGTTCTTCTCTTATTTCTTCTTCAAAAGTTAATTGTCCGTTGTTATTGTCTCCTATTGTTGAGAAAATATATTCTCCTTGAGAGTTTTGTTTTATGTCTATGATTCTGTGGATTACAGGATTTTTCCTACTTGCTTCAAAAATTATTATGTCACCAATTTCTAAATTTTCTGGTTTTGCTCCTATTATAAATAATATATCTCCTTTATTAAAACCATTCTTGAATTTAAAATCACTAAATATCTCTTTATCTATATTTAATTCAGAATATTTATCTTTGTGATCAAGCCACCATTCATCATAGTCTGAGAAAAGATTTCCTTGGTGATACATACTACAAGATTCAACTATTGCTAAAGGCAAGGGGGTTCCTGTTGCTAAACTTAGAACAGGAAAGAAAATAAATTTTATAAAAATAAATAAAACTATTATTGAAAAAATCCAACCTTTAAAGGTATTATCTTTCCATAATAAGAACCAGAATTTTTTCCAAAAATTTTTAATTTTATTTTTTATATTTTTAACATTCATGTATTTTCTTAGTCATAAGTATTTTAAAATGTATTGAATAATTAAATTTTTTATAAACCGAAACATTTAAATATATATTACGTGTATATATTTACAAGTATACACACCTCTTTTCATCAGTTATGGCCCAAAAAAAATTGGGCCTAACATACTCATAAAATGGCAGACATATTTAATAACAAAATTTTTTGTGGAAAATGCAATACTAAAATGGAAAAAGCACAAGTTTCCAGAAATGGATTTATTTTAAGAGCAATGGTTTGTCCGAAGTGTCATGAAAAAATAATTCATCCTGCAGACGAACAAAAATACAATAAATTTATAAATTTAAAGAACAAAGAGTTTAAAGTAAAAATGAGATTGGTTGGAAATAGTTATGCTATCTCGATTCCAAAAGAAATAGTTTCTTTTATGAGGCAACAGGAGAAAATTATGGATGATATGGTTAGATTATGTTTTGAAAAAATGGGAAGATTAAGTTTAAATTTTAAGGAGGAAAAAAGTGAGTAAAAATGGCTAAGAAAGAAATTCAATTGAAAGTTGTTGAAGCTTTGCAAGATGATGCTTATAAAGGAATTGCAAGAATTGATTCTGAAATAATGAGACAATTAGAAGTTAGAAGAGGAGATGTTATTTTGATTAAGGGAAATAAATCTACTGTTGCTATTGCTGATAGAGCTTACCCTGCTGATGTTGGAGAGGGAATTATAAGAATTGATGGTATTTTAAGAAGAAATGCAAAAACAGGAATAGGTGATGTTGTTACAATTTCCAAAGCAGATGTTAAAGAGGCTAAAAAGGTTATGATAGCTCCTGCTCAAAAAGGAATTATGGTTCAGGCAAATCCCGAAGAATTGAAAAAAGGTTTGCTTGGAAGAACAATGATTAAGGGGGATGTTGTTGTGCTTGGTGGTGTGCAAAGAAGAAAGGATTTGATGTCAGATTTTGATGAAATGGATGATATTTTTGGAAACTTAAATGATATACTTGGAGGTATGGGTTTTGGAAACCTTGGGGGAGGAGTTACACAGATTAAATTCCTTGTTGTTTCAACAAATCCGAGCCAACCAGTAATTATTACAGAAAATACAAATGTGACTTTGAGTCCTAAGGCAGTTGAAGTTACAGATGAAAAAGTTCCTGAAATTAATTATGAAGATATTGGTGGTTTGACAAATGAAATTAAGAAAATTAGAGAGATGGTAGAAATTCCTATGAAACATCCAGAGATTTTTCAGAGATTGGGAATAGAAGCTCCTAAAGGTGTTTTGCTTCATGGACCTCCTGGAGCAGGTAAAACTCTTTTAGCTAAAGCAGTTGCAAATGAATCAGAAGCTAATTTTATTTTATTAAACGGGCCAGAAGTTATGTCAAAATTTTATGGGGAAAGTGAAAAGAAAATAAGAAATATTTTTGAAGAAGCTGAAAAAACTTCACCAACTATTATTTTTATTGATGAAATAGATGCAATTGCTCCAAAAAGAGAAGAAGTTGCAGGAGAGGTTGAAAGGCGTGTTGTTTCACAAATCTTGACTATGATGGATGGTTTGAAAGGCAGAGGAAAAGTTATTGTTATAGGGGCAACAAACAGAGTTAATGCAATTGATCCTGCTTTGCGGCGTCCGGGCAGGTTTGACAGAGAAATTGCAATAAATGTTCCTGATAAAGAAGGAAGATTGTCTGTTTTGAAAATTCATACAAGAGGAATGCCTTTAACAAAAAATGTTAACTTAAAAGAAATTGCTTCTTTGACTCATGGTTTTGTAGGAGCTGATTTAGAATCTTTGACAAAAGAAGCTGCAATGAATGTTTTGAGGAAGCATCTTTATAAAATAAAACTTGATGAAGAATCAATTCCTCAAGAGATTTTAGAGAATTTAGTTGTTAATCATTCTGATTTTATTGATGCTTTGAGAGTTGTAAGACCTAGTGCTATGAGAGAGGTTTTAGTTGAAACTCCTAATGTTACTTGGGATTTTGTTGGAGGATTAGATAAAATTAAGCAGGAATTAAAAGAAGCTGTTGAGTGGCCTGTTAAATATAATGATAGTTTTAAGAGAATGGGAATAAGGCCTTCTCGTGGTGTTTTGCTTTATGGTCCTCCTGGATCTGGTAAAACACTTTTAGCTAAAGCAGTTGCAAAGGAATCTGAGGCAAATTTCATTCAGGTTAAAGGACCTTCTTTGTTAAGTATGTGGGTAGGAAAGAGCTTGCCTTATGATGAAGAACTGATTGTTAAACAAAATGGAATTGTGAAAAGGATGAAGATTGGAGATATTGTTGAAAATAAAGAAGAAGTTCAGGTTCTTTCTTTTGACAGGGATAAAAGAGTTCATTTTTCTAAAATTAGTGATTATATAAAGCACAAACTTGATGGAAAATTAATGGAAGTTACGACGAGGACAGGACGTAAAATACGGGTTACAGATTATCATTCTTTGTTCTCTTTTGTTAATGGAAAATTTACTGATGTTCCTACAAATGAACTTATTCCAGGAGAGAGTTATATTGCTGTTCCAAAGAACCTTAATCTTCCAAGAGAGGAAGTAAAAGAAATTAATTTGTATAATTACTTTAAAAATGATGAAGATATTTTTGTTGCTAATCCTGGAGAATATATTAAAAGGGCGAAGAAAATTTTAGGTTTGCAAAGAGTATCAGAAATTCTTGGATTTTCGAAAAAATATCTTGCTGATGTTATTGGAAAGAATCTTTCAGTGAGTATTGTTAATTTTGACAGACTTATAAGTGAGTCTAAGTTAAGCATTGATTTTGCTGAAATAAAATTAAGATTTAAAGGAAGTAAGCATGAGTATTCAAATATTTTTAGATTGAGCAGTGATTTTTGGAGGTTGGTTGGTGTTTGGATTGCTGAAGGAGATTTTAACAGCGATTCTGTAAGATTTCATAATCAAAATTCTGAAATAAGGAAAGATATTAAAAAAATTTTAACTAATTATGGATTTAAGTTTTCTGAAACAAAGAGTTGTATTTCTATAAGCTCTTATTTCCTGCAAAAACTTTTTACTGATGTTCTTGGATTAAAATCAGGGGCATTTGAAAAAAATCTTCCTTCTTTCTCTTTTGTTTTAGATAAAGATTCAAAATCTAATTTGCTTAAAGGTTATTTTAGTGGGGATGGTTCGGTTTATGAAGCAGAAAGAGGAAAGTTTAAAATAGAAGTAGCGACGATGAGTAAAACTCTTGCTAATGACATTTTTTATTTGTTTTTGGATTTTGGTATTGTTGCAACTTGTTATATCAAGAAGTCAAAGTTTTCAGATAAAAATGTCTATAGAATTAGTATTTTAGGAGTTAAGAATTTTGAAAAGTTTTTGGATATAGGATTTATTGATTCAAAAAGAAATAAGAGAATACGGCAGTATATTGATTCAAGAAAATGGACGAGGTCTGATATCTTACCTTTGTCTGGCGAAATGTATGATTTGGCTTCAAGTCAAAGTAGTGTTTATAGAACCAATAACTCAATAGGAAAAGAAAAACTGAAAGAGATGCTTATTCTTATTGATAAAGATAGGACTAAATATAAAGAATATTGGGATTTAGTTGAAGGAGATATATATCTTGATTTGGTTAAGTATGTTAAAGTGATAGGGGGAGAAGAAAATGTTTATGATATTGAAATTCCCGAAGAGCATAATTTTGTTGGTGGTTTCGGGGGAGTTTTTGCGCACAATAGTGAAGAAGGAATGAGAAAAATTTTTGAAAGAGCAAGGCAAGTTGCACCTTGTGTTGTTTTTTTTGATGAAATTGATTCTTTAGCAGGAAGAAGAGGATATGAAACAGGAGCAAAAGTTACTGAGCGTGTCCTTAATCAGCTTTTAGCAGAAATGGATGGTTTGGAAGATTTGAATAATGTTATTGTTATTGGTGCAACAAATCGTCCTGATATGCTTGATCCTGCTTTATTAAGACCAGGAAGATTTGATAGAATTTTATTAGTAAATGCTCCAGATGAAGTAGGAAGACATTCAATTTTGAAAATTCATACAAAGAAAATGCCATTGGCAAAAAATATTAATTTGAAAGAAATTGCAAGGAAAACTGCTGGTTATACAGGAGCTGATTTAGAATCTTTGACAAGAGAAGCTGCAATGCTTGCCTTAAGAGAATCTACTGAGGCAAAACAAGTTAAAAAAATTCATTTTGAAAGAGCATTGAAATCTATTAAGCCAAGTATAACAAAACAAACTATTGACACTTATAAAAAAGTAGAAGAAAGTTTTTTGAAATCAGCTAAAGCAGCTGTTCCTGCTGGAAATAGTTATCTAGGTTAATCACAATAATTTTTATAAACTTTTTAAATATTTTTAATTATGCAAAAAGAGGAAGAGTTTAGGAAAAGAATTTATGAATATGTTGATGAGAACGAAGGAGAAGAAGTTCTTTTCACTGTTTTTACAAATTTTTATTATTCTTGCCTTGATAACAATTATGTAACTCCCAAAGATTTAACATCAAAGACAGGATTAATTATTAATAATTTAATTAATAAAAATATTTTGAGAGAAGTAGAAAA
>CAYPRJ010000019.1:0-11257 GCA_964413095.1 Candidatus Woesearchaeota archaeon | reverse complement strand
TTGTGCAGGATGTTAATGCTTCTGGGAATATAACAACTTCTGGGAGAGTTGGTATTGGAACAATCAGTCCTTCGGTGAAATTGCATGTAATAGGTGATACAAATGTAACAGGAACTTTGTATGTAGATATTTTAGATGCTGGTACAATTTTAGGAGAATATACAGGAACAATTTCTGCTGGAAATGTTTCATCTGGAGAGTTTGGCTCTGAAACAGGCGGAGGAGATTATACTTTTGATAATAATACTTTACATATTGATTCAACAAATCATAGAGTTGGTATTGGAACGAGTAGTCCTCAAAAAGAGTTGCATATTGAAACAGGAACAAACGATTCAGGAATAAGGTTAACAAGTACTGGTGGTGGCGGAATTGAATTATACACGAGTGACGTGTCTGCTTCTAATCCAACTTGGACAATGCATACTTTCGCGGATGAGAATTTGCTCTTTAACCATGGGTCAACAGAAAGTTTGTATTTAGAAGGCTCGACAGGAAACGTCGGCATTGGAACTTCTTCTCCAAGTTCATTGCTCACAACAGGTAAGTCTTCAGGCAAAAATGAAGTTAATCTTTCTGGAGTTTTTTATGTTAATTCAACTTCTGGGAGAGTTGGTATAGGAACAGCAAGTGCAGATTCTTTATTGCATATAAAAGGAATTCTTAAAACTTCTTTGTCAGGTGTAGTAAATACATCAGCAGGTTCTGATGTGGTTAATACTTCGCAAGACCTAACTTCAGAGATTAGTGCTAATGATGCTATAAAAATAAGTAATGAAACTATTTCTGAGATATTTACAGTAAGTGCAATAACATCTTCAAATATAACACTTGATTCAGCTGCAAGTTATAGTTGGACAGATGCTAATGCATACAAAGATAATACTTTTTTTAATATTGATGATGGAGATGGAACAAGAAAAGTAACAGTAGATAACTCTGGATTTGTTGGCATAGGAACGAGCAATCCTACCCAAAAATTAGATGTTGGAGGTAAAATTAGGATTGGAAGTGATTCTTCTGCAGCATCTACAGGAGTTATTAGATGGACTGGCTCAGACTTTGAAGGATATAATGGAACTGCTTGGGCAAGTTTAACAGGTGCTGGAAGCGGTGGAAGTGTTTGGTCAACATCAGGAAATAATATTTATTATAATGATGGAAGTGTTGGCATAGGAGATGCAACTCCTACAAGTTTATTGGAAATCAAAGGAGACGGCTCTGCTTTTAATATTCAAAATTCAACAGGAACAAGCAAGTTTTTTGTTAATTCAACAAGTGGAAACGTCGGCATTGGGACGACTGGGCCTAATGCTAAATTGGCAATAGGAAACAATGTAGGAGATGGGTTTGATGCGTGGAGTGATTATCAACTTTTATTGTATACAGGAAGCACCCCTCAAGAGTCGTATGGGTTGGGTATTAAATCAGGTACATTGGCATTTAATACAAATAATGATTTTGATTTTGACCAAGACGGATCAACAGTAATGACAATAGACGACGGAAACGTCGGCATTGGGACGAGTAGTCCTTCAAGTAAGTTGGAGGTTGATGGGAATATACAGGCAGATAATGTAGCAGATATTTCTATAATTGCCAGTAATAATGCCCAAGCTTCAGATGATGAAGAAGAAACTACTTCGAGTACAAGTTATGTAACAGTTTATACAGCACAAATTGATTTTTCAGGAACAACGAAAGTTTATCTGGAGCACAAGAGTCCAAGTGGAGGTGTGGTTTATAGCGAAGTAAGAGTGTTAAAAAACGGAAATGAAGAAGCTGTTTGGAGCACTAATGAAAGATATGATTATGTTCCAAGGTCAGTTGATGTTGATGTGAAAGCAGGAGATATAATAAAAATAGAGCATAGGCAAACTTACGGTAGTACTTATGAAGTATACATAAGGAATAAAAGGATTCAATTTGATATAGAGAATATAGATGTTTTTGCGGATACTTGGAGGAGGAGTAAATGGAGTGGAAGTTTCACAAATGGGGACGGAAACACAGTTATAGTAGAAGATGGAATTATAGCAGACGTGGCTTAAATGAATAAAAAAACACTTGAGGGAAAAATTAGGAGAAAATGAGAAAATGAAACAAGAAAAAAAGTGGAAAATGAAAGTGGATAAGAAAATGTTAAAATTAAAGTGAAGAAAAATGTTAAAATCTGAAACATGTTCAAAGACAGATATAAATTGGAGTTGGTGTTGAAGAATAGAAAAGTTCATATCTGAATATTTCTGCTTATATAGAAAAAGGAAAAATTTAGTGCTTTCTTCTGGAAGAACTCGGGAGGTGAAAACAGGAGAAATTGTTTCAAATAAAGTTGTTGAGTTGCTTGATATGGATGAAAAGCGTGTTTATGAACTTGCTGATTCAGGAAGAGCAATAAATACAGCATCAACACATTTCTACTTAATTAAGGTTAATGACAAAAACAAATGTGAGCAACTAACAGGAGATGTTTGGAATGAAAACCATAATGAGTTTGATGAAGAAAAAGGTTGTGCAAGACGGGTTTTTGTCTTAGAATTGCAGGAAGGTGACTATATTGTTGTGCCTAGCCTCTCAAGCATTTCTTTTGGAGATAATACTTCTATAGAACCTTTAGAAAGAAATTCCTTTAACCTCTTGTCTCCTGAAAATATAGAACAACCAAGCTTTAAGGATAATGCCACATATTGTACGTCTTTTAAATGTCCCAGGAGTAAATTTTTAGCTTCTGGAATCTGCTCTGAAAACTCTGATTTAGGAATAAAAGTTATTTGTCCAAGCACCAGCTCAATGTTCTTTCAAATATTTCTCTGGATAGCTTTGATGCAGAAAATATTCTTTCTTTATGTTTTTCTAATTCTTCCAATAAGAATCCTGGAGCGACAAAATCGAATTTGGATGTTAATGAATTAAGTGCAAATACATTAAAAGAATCACCTTTTTTCACAAGAGAAGAAAGAACAACATTTACATCGACAACTATTTTCATTTTTAATCATTCTAAGTATCTTTTTGACAATGATTCATTTATTTTATCAGAGAACTCTTCAACATCTTTTTCAGTTAATTTGGATTTTGAAAGACCTCTTTCTAAACTGGCAAGTTCTTCAAGTTTAGATCTTATTAATTTGCTAACCAATATAGACCATTCTATGTTTGGTAATTGTTTAAAAAACTTTAACTCTTCTGGTAATTTTATTCTTATTTCTTCCATAAAAGAGGGTGATGAAAAGGATTATTTAAATTTTTCTAAGAACATGCCAATAATCGATAAGTTGCTTTTTTCTGGAAAAATGCGGGAGCTCAAAGACAGATATAAATTGGAGTTGGTGCTAATTATTAGACACGCTCAATTGGGCGGAAGATTTGAGGAAAGTTAGTTGTGTTAACGATAATTATTTAAACAAAAAACATTTATTTCTTTTATGAAGACAGATAAATCTATTGAGCGATTGAAAAAGAAAATAATCCCAATTCTGAAAAAGAACGGCATAGTCAGGGCAGGGATTTTTGGAAGTTACGCAAGAGGAGAACAAAAGAAAGGCAGTGATGTGGACATTTTAATTCAACCAACACAGGAAATGAGTTTGCTTGATTTGTCAGGACTAAAAATTGAGTTAGAAAAAGCTTTGAAAAAAAAGGTAGAATTAATTAGCTACAGATATATCCACCCATGTTTAAAAAATGAAATTCTCAATAATGAAATAGAACTAATATGAAAAGAGATTTAACTTTATTTCTTAAAGACATAATTGAACATATTGATGAGATAAGGTCTTTTACGAAAGATATATCAAAAAGTTCTTTCATGCAAAATAAGGAAAAACAAAACGCAGTAATAAGAAGTATTGAAGTTATTGGTGAAGCAGTGAAAAATGTTCCTGATTCTTTTCGGAAAAAATATCCAGAGATTCCTTGGAGCGAAATAGCAGGAACAAGAGATATAATTACTCATGGATATTTTAGAATTGATTTAGATGCTGTCTGGAATGTAGTACAAAAAGACATTTCTGTATTGAGAAAACAAATAGAAGATATAATTAAAAAAGAGAAAGATTAGGGAGGTTTATGAGTCTGGTAGAAGTGAAGATGCCGGAGTATAATTGGAGTTGGTGTTGAAATGTATAAAAAAATGAGAAAGTGAAACAAGAAAACAAGATGTTAAAATCTGAAACATGTTCAAAGACAGATATAAATTGGAGTTGGTGTTGAATGAAATTAATATTGTATAAGACCAGATGAATATATACTTAGTCACATAATCTTTATATACTAAGTATATTAATAATAACTAACATAAAAACAATAATACTTTTATATAACTAAGTAACGAAAAATTTATATACTAAGTGACATATGTTCTTATATGAAAATTGAAAATCATTTGAGAAATTTACAAGAAAGTGTTGAAGAAATAGAAAATGCTGTAAAGGAAGGACTTGAAAAAAAACAAAGAACTCTTGGTTTTCATACTTCTTCTGCTGCAATTGACATGTTGGAAATAATTCTGCATAAAAACAATCTTATTGATTTTGGTTTTGTTATAAAACATGAATGGTTTAATTCTAAAAGAAAAATAGAAGAGAAAATATATTTTGATTTTCCTAGAAAAAAGGAAATAATAGAACATATAAGTAAAATAGAATCTGCCAGAAATAAATTTTGTTATGGAAAACGTCAAAATGAAGAAGAACTTGAAGAAATAGTAAATGAATTTAATAAATTAAAGGGTTTGTTTGTGGAAGTGTCTGGTTATGAACTATAAATTAATAGCTTATGCACAGGATTTTGCATCTTTTCTTTTAGAGAATTTAAAAAATCCGGATAAGGTTGATTCTATCATATTATTTGGGTCTGTTGTAAGAGGAGAGGCTATGAAATCTTCAGATATAGACATTTTCATAGAAACAAAATTAGATATACAGAAAGAGATATCAGAATTAACAGATAAGTTTTATAAAAACATTAGGTACAAAAAATATTGGTCCTTATTGGGTATAAAAAATGAATTTCATGTTGAAACAGGCATATTAAATGAATGGAAGAGTCTTGAAAGAAGTTTGCATGCCCAGGGGATTATATTATTTGGCAAATACAAATCGGAGAAAAAAGGAGAGCCTTTTTATTTGTTTTCTATAGAGCAAAGTAAGTCCAGGAATAAAAACGTTTCTGTATGGAGAAAATTATATGGTTATAAACAAAAAATAAATAAGAAAATCTATGAAAAGAATGGGTTGATTAAGGAATACAATGGCGAAAGAATAGCCAAAGGGAGTTTTATGATACCTGCAAATAATGCTCAGAAGATTATTTCTTTTTTAAAAAACAACAAGATAAAATATAAAATAATGCTGTTAAGGAAGGAACATTGAATTTGTTAAATGAAATGATAAAATCTGAAACATGTTCAAAGACAGATATAAATTGGAGTTGGTGTTGAGAGCAGAAAAGTTCATATCTGAATATTTCTGCTTATATAGAAAAAGGAAAAATTTAGTGCTTTTTTGGAAAAATACGGAGATGGAAAATAATTGAAAAAGAAAAATGTAGTATGATAGTTGAAATAAGTTATTTATTAGTAATAGAAGAAAGCTTCTATTAGAAATAGAAAGATTTAAAAGAATAAGAAACTCTTTGTGATAATGATAAATAAGGAAAAATTGGCAGAAGTAGTAAGGTATCAAAGAAAGTGGATTTCAGGTATTGACAGAGGCATTAAGCGAGAGGAACTAAACAAAATAAAGTTATCTTCTAAATTTGCATTTATTATATCAGGAGTGAGAAGGTGTGGGAAAAGCACTTTGTTAAATCAGCTCATAGAGAAACAAAAAATTTTTTATTACTTAAATTTGGAAGACCCGAGACTGGAGAGTTTTGAATTAAACGATTTTAATAAGGTTGATAAAATTTTTAAGGAAAAATATGGAAATGAAGGTGTTTATTTCTTTGATGAGATTCAGAACGTTCCCAAGTGGGAAATTTTTGTAAGACATCTCGTTGATACTAATAACAAGGTTGTTTTAACAGGTTCAAATTCTTCGTTATTAAGCAGAGAACTTGGAGCGAGACTTACAGGCAGACATATTGACTTAGTATTATTTCCGTTTTCATTCAGAGAATTTTTGGATTTTTCTAAATTAAAGCCCTCTGAAAATTCTTTTAAAAAGTTTTTATTTAACGGCGGTTTTCCTGAATTTTTGAAAGAAAAAAATTCCGCTGTTCTGAATGAATTGTTAAATGATATAGTTATGAGGGATATTGTTAACAGGTTTGGCATAAGAAATTCATCTTTGCTTAAAAAAATTGCAGTATACCTGATTAGCCATACAGGCAAAGAGTTTTCATTTAACTCACTCAAAAAAATGTTTCAGGTAAAATCAGTCCAGACAGTTATAGATTACATATCTTATTTCGAGGATTCTTTTTTGCTTTTTACTGTTCCGCGGTTTAGTTACTCGTTTAAGCAACAGCAGATGAACAATAAAAAAGTTTATTCAATTGATAATGGTTTTTCTTTTGCTAATTCTGTCTCTTTTTCAAAGGATAAAGGGAGAATGCTGGAGAATTGCGTATTTTTAGAATTAAGAAGGCGCTTCAAAGAGATTTTTTATTTTCAAGAAAATAGAGAATGTGATTTTATTTATAGAGATGAAAAAAAGAAAATACAAGCGATTCAGGTTTGCTGGAAGATTGATGAAGAAAATCAGGGGAGGGAGTTTGATGGACTGCTCGAAGCAATGAAAAAATTTAAACTAAAAGAAGGAACAGTTTTGACTTTTAATCAGGAAGATGAGTTTAATATTGACGGGAAAAAGATTATTTTGAAGCCTGCGTGGAAGTGGATGTATGGAAAATAAAGTCTTAAAGAAAGTCAATTGAAAAAAGAAGCATTGAATATCAGATGAGCTTGATAATTGACACTCAATTAAATTTATTCAAAAGAAGAATAAAATGATAAATAGAGTCGAGAATTCGTCTAATGTTTTAGGGGGTTGTAATGAAAGAGATTGAGGATAATCTCATTAATTTTTTGGCGAGAGTTTTTTAAGAACAGGATTTTTCTGTAGAGTTTATCAATTGCTTTTTGGCAATCAGCACTAATAACTCAAACTAATGAATTAAAAGCAGAAATTGAATTATTGAAAAAGAAGAAATAAAATCCTAAAATCAAAACTCTGCAAAACAGATATAAACTGGAGTTGGTGTTGAAAAGGTTTGTTTAATAATTAAAATCTGTTTAAAAAATGCGTTCTCTTTCAGCTCACAATTAATAATAACTAATAAATAAATCCTGTTTAGGTGATAATTTTATCAACTGCGAACACGATTAGTAACTAATAGATAAAATTCTATTTAGATAATAATTTATCAACTGCGAACAGAAGACCAATTTTCTATTTAATAAGTCAAAAATGTTCAATAAGTCAAAAAAATAGCAACTTTTTCAATAAAACCTTTTTGAAAAGATTTAAAACCCCATAGTTTTCTAAGTAATCATATGAAAAAACTAAATGAAATCATAAAAAATGCAGGTAAGCATGTAGCAAGGCTTGGAATAGTGGCAGGTATATGCACTTCTCTATTTTTGTCTTCTTGTAAAAATCCTTTTTTTATGTTGGAAAGAGAAAATCAAAATCAATACACAATGGCTTTTGCCCTAGTAGGAAGAAATGAATCTGAAAACAACCAAGAAAATATAGCAACAATCCAAGAATTGAAAGATGAGTTTCCAAGCAAGTTCAGTTATGCAACCAATGAAATGGCTGAAATGGATACTTCCTCTGAAATCATATTTCTTGCAGATAAAACAGAGTATGATAATGAATCCTTAGAAATTTATGAATTGTCTAAGAAAGTTATTTCAGAATTAGGAGACAAATTTGACTTTATTTCATTTTTTCCTACATTTACAACTATAACTAAAATAGGAGAGGGTTTTGTAGATTCATATCACATATCTGCTCAAAATAAACTTTCTGGAATTGGAAAGAAATTATTTGATAATACTCAATATTATGGTAGTAACGGGAAATTATTAGGAGTAAATGTTTTTCCTTTTTTATCTTATGATTATACAAAGGATTATAACCAAGAATCTTTAAAAGTCAGCAGACTGAATAGAATGCTTCATGAAACAGGGCATCAGTGGGGAGTTTTTATTGGAGATAATTTTAGCAGAGATAAAACAAAAGACTTGGAAATGAAATTAGATGATATACATTTTTATCCTGGCTTGGAATCTTCTTATGAACATACAACACCAATGAATTCAGCAGCCTGGATTAAAAATTCAGATGGGAAAACTTTTCATGTTGAAGATTCATATCATCATCCTGAAATGAATATTATCAAGAAATATCACCCTTTTATGTTATATTTTATGGGACTTTATACAAAAGATAATTATAATTTTGACAAAAAATTCAGAGTTTTTGATTGCGGGCTTATTGATGAAGGAAAAGGATATAGAGAAGCTAACTTCAAAAACGTATCACTATATAAAAAAGTAAGTATTAATGATATTATTAATGTGGAAGGAGAAAGAGCTTATAATAATTTTTAATTAACTTTATCTTTATGGGAAGTAAAAATCCTTAGATGATAAGTAAAAAGAAGATTTATAAACTATAGTTATTCTATAGTTTTATGGTAACAACAATACAGCTTAATGAAAATGTGAAAAAAATTTTGGACAGATTGAAAGTTGGTAGGCAAACTTATGAAGAAATTATTTTAAATTTAATTGATAATGTTGGTAGATATAAGAATCAACAAGACAAGTTGCTGATTGAAGGCTGCAAAAAAATGGCAGAAGAGAATTCAAAAATTACAAAAGAGTTTGAATCAATTGAGGATTTAAGTGATTGGGAATGGTAGTTGTAAAAAAAGGAGATATTTTTTTAGCAAATTTAGAACCTGTTCAGGGGAGTGAACAAGGCGGAATAAGACCTGTTTTAATAATTCAAAATAATTTATCTAATAAATATTCTCCTGTGACAATTATTGCAGCAATAACTTCCAAGATTTATGAAAAAGAATTTCCAACAAATGTTTTTCTTTCTAAAAAAGATTCAAATTTAGATAAAGATTCTACGATTCTTTTAAATCAAATAAGAACAATCGATAAAAAAAGATTAATTAAAAAAATAGGTTTCTTGGATTCATATCTTCTTAAAAAAATGGATAGAGCTTTAAGTATAAGTCTTGAATTAGAAGAATCATATTGATGTGAAGAGGGATATAATTGAATTATTTAAATCTTATAGCTTGGACATAAAGTTTGCCTTTGTTTTTAATTAACTTTATTAATAAGATTTTCTATTTGTTTTTATGAAAAGAGGGATGATAATTTTTGCTGTGTTTTTATTTTTAGAAAAGTTTAAATATAACCATAATTATGGTTATAATAACCTAAATAAAGGTAATTTTTGAAAATAAAATGAGTTTGTTAAAATTTTTAAAAAAAAATGAAAATACAAGAAAAATTTTTGGACAGCAGGAACTAAAAATAATTGAGAAACAATTGAAAGGTATTAATTTAACTCAATCAGAAAAGAACAGATTATCAAGAGATATTAGAAAAAAGTTTTTGTTTATCAAGGAAATATCTAAATTTGAAAATGAATTTCATTTGAAAAAAGCAAGTGAAATTAAAAAATTAATTTTGGAAGCAAAGGAAGTTATCTTATTTGATAAATTAAAAAAGAAGATCAAAAAAATATTATTGTTTGGTTCTGCTGCTGAGAATAAAATGACTTTTCGTTCTGATATTGATATTGTAGTTATTTTTGATGAGATTAATAAAAAAGATGCAGGTAAATTTAAGATTCGTATTTTAGGAAGAGTTAATAAAAAAGTAGATATTCAGGTCTATAATACTTTACCTAAAAAAATAAAAAATGAAATAGATAAAAAAGCAAAGGTGATTTATGACAGAGAGAATAAAAGAATCAATATTAAAAAACCATAAAACTTCATATAAAAATGAATGAAAAAGAGGAACGAAAAATGAAATATATTTTATTAATGATTGTAATTTTATCTTTATTTTTTGTAAATTTCACGAGTGCAGATGTTACTTCTATAAATTCTGGAGGTGGAGAGGATGTGGTTATAAATCCTGACACTTATATAGAAGGTTTTTTCTCTTGTGTTCCTTACACTTGCTCATAACTTAGTTATGAGTGTGGAACTTGGAATGATGGTTGTGGAAGAACTTTGAGTTGTGGAACTTGTGCTTCTGGATATACTTGTTCTGCAGGAACTTGTGTAGCTGAAGAAGAGGAAGAGGGAGAAGAAGGAGGAGATGGTGTTAGTGAAACCACACCAACAGTTGAGGATATTGAGATAATTCCTTCAAAATTTGATATTACTCTTGCTGTTAATACCACAACCCAAGAAACAATTTCTGTTAAAAATCTTGGAGATTCTTCTTTAAATTTAAGTATAAGTGAAAATGGTTTAGGCAATCATGTTATTCTTGATAAAAATTATCTCTATGTTGAGCCAGGGCAAACAAAAAGTTTTGAAGTAATTTTTGTGGCTTTGAGTGAGCCAGGAATTTACACAGGAAGTATAATCATAAATGGAAAATCTGTTTCTGTTTCTTTAGATGTTAAAACAAAACTTCTTTTATTTGATTCAAACATTGTTGTTCTTAACAAAGACTATCGTGTTGGAAGAGGTGACGAGCTTAAAACAAAAATAACACTTCTTCCTATGGGAGATCCAGAGAGGCTGGATGTTACTTTAAATTATGTGATAAGAGATTATGAAGGAAAAGTTTATTTAACACAAACAGAAAGTGTTTTAGTTGAAGAAGAAGTTAGTTTTAAGAAAAATTTTGATACAGGTGCATTGCCCTTAGGAGAATATATTGTCGGCTTGGAGTTAGTTTATCCTGGAGGTGTTGCTCCTTCAAGTGCGCATTTTGAGATTGTTGAAAAAACTCCAGAAGAATTTATAGCTAAGCTAATTTTTTATCTAATAATTTTGATAATAATAGTTGCAATAATTATAGTAATATTTTTAATAAGAAGAAAAACAAGGGAATAGAAGTTAGGTATAAGAATTTCAATTAGGGCTATTGATATTGTTTCTATAAATAAAATCATTGTTAGAATTAGGCATAGAAAAAAGATTTATAACTAATTTTATAAAACCTGATTCTTGAGTTAAGTTATGTTGATTGGAATTTTAGGTAAGCCTAATGTTGGGAAATCTACTTTTTTTAAGTCATGTACACTTGCAGATGTAG
>CAYPRJ010000018.1:0-11526 GCA_964413095.1 Candidatus Woesearchaeota archaeon | reverse complement strand
GCTTCATCTTCATGAAAATCTAATGCTCTTTGTTTTCCAGCTAATTCTTCAGAAAGCATTCCTGCTCCAGCAAGCAAATTATCAGAGAAAGTAGTTTTACCATGATCAATATGCGCAGCAATAGCTATATTTCTAATATTCTCTTGCTTATGCATTAATTTTGTTACGTCTTCTTGAACCATATAAACTTGTTTCTGGCTTTAACTAGAATAATTATCAATAATAAAATTAGTTTTTAAAGATTTGGATTAATAATATCTTCTGCTTTCTCTCCTCATTCTTTTTCTACTTTCAGGAGTAGTTTCTGGCATAGCTTTGTTCAATAGTTTTCTTTCAATTTCTAATTTTTGAAATTCTAGAATCCGATAAAGTCTGCTTGTAATTTTTTTTCTTGTCTTAGAAGCCCCACTACTCCTGAAAATCATTATTTCAGTATGTTCTTTATTATTCTGGGGGGAATTATATTCTACTTTTGCTTCCACACATCCAGCAATATGCGAATGTTCATATAAAGAAATTTTTACTTTGCCCACTTGCCTAAGATAAATCTCAAAATCTCCTATCATAAAAAATTAACTAAATTATTATTTATAAGAATTATTATACTGAATTACCTAGCACTATCAGCTTGCTTCTCTGACTCATTCTTTTTTCTCATAGCAAAACTTTCTCCATTTTTCTCAGAAGCAAGAATTATCTCGTTTGCTAAACCTTGTGAAATGCTCTTTTTTTTGTTAAATGCTTTGTCTCCTGCTCCATGAACAAGCCATCTTAAAACCAAGTTAACTCGTCGTAAAGGAGCAACATCAACTGCTTGAGGATATCTAGCTCCCCCATATTCAATAACTGTTATCTCATCTCTTGGTGCAGAATTTTCAATTGCCCTAATAAAAATTTCTACAGGATTTTTTCCAGTTTTTTCTTCTGTAATTTTAAAAGCCTCTAAAACATTCTTCATATTTTTTGAATAATTACTAGTAGAATGTCCAATTTCAAATTTATGTTTTTTCCCTCTGTGCCCTGCAACAGAAAGCTTATTCACAAGTCTTTCAATAATATTAACTTTGGTTTGTTTAAACTTCTGAACATTTTTCCCCTGACTTTTTAAAATTAATTTTGGTTCAAGATTTATCACATTTTTCAGTCCAGGATCTTCTATTTTAATATTTGAAATATCATACAAGTCAAAAATTTTGAAATTTGGAATTTGTTTAGATTTTTGTTCTGCCATTTTAATTCAATTCTCCTTCAACAGTTACTTCTTCTAAATCACCAAGCAAATCTTCATCAAAATTTTTTGTAAATTCAAAAGTTTTTTTTAAAATATTAGCCTTTATAGTTCCTTTATTACCAAAAAAGTAAAGAGTTATATTATTAAATTCTTTTTTATCATTTGCTCTTTTCTCAATATAATAAACCACTCTTTGATAATCTTCTCTCTCAAATATAAAAGTTCTTTTTGAATATTCTGTATCTGTTTTCATTATCTCCTACCTTTCTCAATTTTACCTTTAACTAAAAGATGTAATGGTTGGTCATTAACTTTTATAACTTGGTATCTTATTCCACGAATATCTCCTTTTGCTCTTCCTTGTTTTCCCCCAATTCTTTCAACAATAACTTCATCATGTTCATTAATGAATTTTTGAGC
The DNA here is from genome assembly GCA_964413095.1 of Candidatus Woesearchaeota archaeon. GTDB lineage: Archaea > Nanobdellota > Nanobdellia > Pacearchaeales > GW2011-AR1 > CAYPRJ01. The sequence goes on along the minus strand of CAYPRJ010000018.1, from coordinate 9,875 downwards.
TTGGTTTTCAGGTATAAAAGCACCTATGATTTTTCCATTTTTCGTCAGTTGAACTCTGCAGCATTTTCTCATTGCTGAGTTTGGCTGCGCTGCTTCTTTCTGAAATTTAGATAAAACAATTCCTTTAGCTTGATGAGCTCCCTTAAGTGGGTCTGATTTTTTGTAAAGTCCTAGAGTTCTAACTTTGTAATCTCGATTTTTCCATCGAAATTTTTTTCTTTTCTTAATATGTTTTAATGCGCTTTTCAAACCCATAAAATGAATTATCGAATTTGGTTTTTAAATGTTTTTAAAGAATTGTATTATCTGTTCAACATAATTTTTAGAATGTATGCCAAGATATAATTTAGGAGCAACAAATAGGGTGGCATTGTAAAGTAGATAAGTTAAAATTTTCTTCTTTTTCTCTCTTGGAATTCGGATTTCTCTAAACTTTTCTCTGCACTCTAAAAAGTTTTTGAAATTATCCACATTATAAAAGTCACTCAATTTTGGGAGAAAATTTCTAATTTTATTTCTTTTCAAAAATTTTATATGCCCAAATAATGGAATATAATCCTCTTTTTCTACCTTAAGTTCAATTGACATCAAATAAATAATAAATTATGCTTTAAAAATTTATACAGAGAAAAAATTCAAAAAACCAATACCTTTAGGTATTGATAAAAGACAAGGAGTTTTTTATATTAAACAATTCTGAATTCTTTTCCAAATCTGTCTTTGATAATTTTTTTCATTTCCAAAAGTCTTCTTTTTCCTCTTCCTATTAAAGCGGCTTTGTTCTGATTTCCAGCAGTAAGAATTACCTCATTATCTTTGACTTCTAAATCTTTAAAATTTACAGGACTAATTATTTCAATAATAAAAGATTTTAAATCTTCCAATCCTTCGGGATAAGAAATAATTTTTATTTTTTTTCCTAAAATATTGTGAATTTGTTTAACATTTCTTCCGCCTTCTCCAACAGCTTTTGAAATCAAATATTTTGGAACACAGAAAATTATTGTGTCATTATAACGAAAACAAAATCTTGTATTTACTTTTGTTATTTTTGCAAATAGATTAAGGTACCTCATATCTTGCATATTAATAACACTTCCCATTTCAAATCTCTTTTGTTCTGTTTAGAAAAATTATTTTATAAAGTTATTGTTTATTTATTAACACTGTCAACCACATTTTTCTTTGCTGTTTTCTTTTCCTCATCTTTTTTTATTAAAGAACCAACAATTTTAACCAACAAACCAGGCAAACCTGTTCCTACTGGTACTGGCTGATTTAAAATTATATTTTCTATAACACTTGATAATTTGTCTTCACTTCCTTTTACACTTGCATTTACAAATTGTCGTCCCGGTGTTTCAAAAGTTGCTCTGGCAAGTATGGAAGATTTTTGTGAGATAATTCCCATTCTCGTGACTCCTTTAATTTCACCAGTATTTGTCATGGCGTCTGCAACAAGTTTTAAGTGTCTCATATCAATGTTTAATCCTTGGCTATTCAAAACTTCAGAGGTTTCATCAATTATCAATTGTCGTGCAGCTTCAATTCCAAAAACACTTGCTACTTCGTGCAGATCATTAGAAATAATTTTATCTGCATTAATTTCTTTAAACTTAATTATTTTTTTCAAATTTGTTCCAAGAGTCATTATAATGTAATCTCTTTCTCTCTTAATTATTAATATTTGTTTTATTCCCTTAACACCAGAAATTATTGTTTTCTTTAATTTCTCTTTAAGTTTGTATATTTCTCTGAAATCAGAGTCAGAAGCATTTAAAATTATAGAATCTCCTTTTTCTTTTGCTTTGAAATCCAGTTGTTCAAGCCTTTCAACAACTTTTTTTACTGAAGTATGTGTATGTTTTAATGCATTTTTATCAATTTTTATTTCAATATTTTTACCACTAAAATCTAAATTAATTTCTGAAGCTATTTCTCTTAATGTAACTTCTTTAATTTTTTCAGCAAAGATTCTGGCATCTTTTTCATTGTTAAATTCTTTTTTCAAATAAATTTCCATTTTAGGAGAAGAAGGCTTTTTTCTTGCGTCAAATATTTCTATGATTCTTGGTAAACCCATAGTAACCTGCATTTCCTGAACACCCGCCATATGGAAAACATTTAATACCATTTGTGTTGAAGATTCCCCAAAAGATTGAGCAGTTATAATTCCCACTGATTCTCCTGGACTTATTTTACTTTTTTTATGGGCTTTTGAAACATCTATTCCATCATCACCATATTCAAGTTGTATAACATTATTATTGCTGTCTCTTACAGTTCTGTCATATTCAATTTTCAAATCTTGAAGTGCATTTGCTAATCTTCTATATAAATAACCTGATTTTGGAGTTCTTAAAGCAGTATCCATTAAACTATCTCTTCCTGTAATAGCACCAAAGAAAAATTCATCAGGACGCAATCCCTTAATAAATGAGCTTCTTATAAATCCTCTTGCATTAGGCGACAAATCTCCTTTTTTGAAAAAAGATAATGTTCTCCCATTATAACCTATATCAATTCTTTTTCCCCATAATGCCTGCTGTCCAACACAACAAGTCATCTGTGTTATATTCAAAATGTTTCCTCCTCCCCCAGATTTAATCATATGACTTACAGGATTGTTCTCTGGAAATTCTTTTTTGACTATTTCTCCAATTTTTGTTCTTACTTCATTTAAAACCTGAAGAACTTTTATTTCTCTTGATTCTTCCTCGCTCTTTCCTGGAATTTTTTCAAGTTCACCTTTTTTATAAGAGCTGATTATTTCTTCTGTTTTCTTTTCAGCTTTTTTTATTATGTCTTCACTTTCAGAGATAACTTTTTTATTTAAATTCAAATCTTCTAAGGATATTGTTATACCTCTATGAGAAAGATGATTAATTCCTATATTAAATCCTTTTTTTAATACTTCAAATGTCTTTTCTTCTCCAACAATCTTATCAAGCTCTTTAACTAATTCTCCGTCTTCACTTCCCAAAACATTTTTATCTATTTTCCCTTTTATTATTTTTCCTTTTTTAATATCAATAGAATCATTTTTGAAATCTACTTTAGGCAGTATCTCAGAAAAAATCTCAGTTCCTGAAACTGTTTTCTTGGAAATGTTCGCTTCAATTCCTGCTTGATAAAGTATCTGTTTTGCATAATCAGAATTAAACTCTTCTAAACCAAGTAAATAATTTCCTGTTGTAGCGTCTCCTATAAATCCAATTAAATTAGTATTATTTTTTGGAGAGATTAAATTTCTTTTAACATCTAAAATTATTCTGGCTTCTGATCTTGCTTCTTCTGTTTGAGGAGAATGGATATTCATTTCATCTCCATCATAATCTGCATGATAAGGATTTGCTGTAGCAGGATGCAATCTGAAAGTTCTTCCAGGCAGAACTTTAACAAAATGAGCCATTAAACTTCCCCTATGCAAACTTGGATGTCTATTAAATAACAAAACATCTCCGTTTTGCAAATGTCTTTCAACTTTATAGCCCACATCAAGTTCAGAAATAATCTCTTCTTTAAGTTCATCAGTAATTTTTTTTCTCTTGCCATCAGGCCTTATAATATAATTTGCTCCAGGATATTCTTTTCCTCTTTTAACTAATTCTTTAAGTTTCTCAAGATTCATATCATTGACAGTTTCTGCAACTGTTACAACAGTAGCAATTTCATAAGGAACACCAACCTCATTTATTTCTATAAATGGATCAGGAGAAATTACAGTTCTACCAGAATAATTTACTCTTTTACCAGCAAGATTTTTTCTAATTCTTCCTTCTTTACCTTTAATTCTTTCCATTATTGTTTTTAATGGTTGTCCTGAACGATGACGAGCAGGAGGAACTCTTGCAACTGTATTATCAAAAAATGTTGTAACATGATACTGCAATAGATCCCATAAATCTTCAATAATAACTTCTGGAGCTCCAGCATTTAAATTCTCCCAAAGTCTTTGATTAGCTCTTATAATATCAGAAAGTTTATGTGTTAAGTCATCTTCACTTCTTTCTCCTGATTCTAAAATAATACTCGGACGAACAGTTACAGGGGGAACTAATAAACCTGTTAATATGGCCCATTCAGGTCTGCAAGTTTCTGGATTAACTCCAATTTTTCTTAATTCTTTACCAGAAATTTTTGTAAGTATTTCTCTGATTTCTGTAGGAAATAATCTTTTTTTTCCTATGTAAAAACTTGTTGGTTTATCTAATTTAACTCTCTCATTAGTAGCATCGCAATGAGGACATTTTTTCGCATCTTTTGCTTTTTTTGCTCTTTCACTTTGAGAATATTTTTCCAAATTTTTATCAGAGAGCATTAATTTTCCACACTCTTTACAAAAACATCTTAATCCTAATTCAATTAAGGGTATATATTTTAAGTGTATTACTGGGCGTGCTAAGTCTATGCTTCCGCTATGTCCTAAACATTCTTTTAATCTTCCGCCACATGTTCTACATCTTACACCAGGGTCTATTGCTCCTAATCGCAAATCCATTAAACCACCATCTACTGGATATCCATCGATATTATAAAGTTCAGGAGTTACTATTTTTGCAACAGAAATTTTTTTAATCTGTTCAGGACTAAGTAATGAGAATCCTATACTATCAACTTTTTTTCTTACTGGTTTCATTTTCCTTTTTTTATTATTTTATTCATATTTATTTTTTAGTGAGAGGCTTGTATGGATGTGCAAACCCTGTAACTCTTCTAAAAGTAATTTGAAAGCATATGAAATTTCGACGGGGTCAATTTCTCCACTGTTGCACAAAGGACAAATTGTCTTATTTCTTATATTATCTTCAATTCCAATTGTTCCACATTTTGAACAAATAGGCAAGACAACCTTATCTGAATCATATCTTTCTTTTAATAATAAAGAAGCTCCGTGCGCTACAAGTGCTTCTTGTTCCATCTCCCCTAATCTTAATGCTCCTCCTCTTGCCCTACCTTCTACTGGTTGTCTGGTTAATAGAGCAACTTTTCCAGAAGCTCTTCCATGAAGTTTGTTTCCAACCATATATTTTAATTTTAAGTAATATAGATTTCCTATAAATATTCTTGCAGTCATTTTCTTCCCTGTTACTCCATTGTACATTGTTTCCTTGCCATCATATCTAAATCCTAATTTTTCTAACTGACTTTCCAACTCGTCTTTGCTCGAACCAGAAAAAGAAGTTCCATCCATTACTTCTCCTTTTAATCCTCCAACTTTTCCAGCAAGTAATTCAAGTAAATATCCGACAGTCATTCTGCTTGGCAAACCATGAGGATTGAAAATAACATCTGGTTTAATTCCTCTTGAGGTGAAAGGAATATCCTCTTCTGGAATTATTGCTCCAACAACACCCTTCTGTCCGTGTGATGTAGCGAATTTATCTCCTAATTCAGGAATACGGTGATCTCGAGTTTTGACTTGAACAATTTTATTTCCTTCATTATCTTCTGTAACAAAAACAGAATCAACAATTCCCTTTTCTTCTTGTCTGAGTGTTACTGAAGATTCTTTTTTTGATTTAACAGAAATTTCTCTTGCTTCTGACAAGAACTTTGGAGGTGACATTTTTCCAATTAAAACATCTCCTTCATTCACATCTGCTTCAGGATAAGTAACTCCATCATTCTCTAAAAGCCTGTAACTTGATTCCATTTTATAGCCAGAAGTATCTTTTTCAGGTATGCCAATATCATCTTTTAATCCACCAGCATAATTCATCTCTACAGCATTATAAGGACGGAAATAAAAACTTCTTCCAACACCTCTGTCTATACTCCCTTTGTTGAAAACCAAAGCATCTTCCATGTTATATCCTTCATAAGTCATAATGGCAACCATTAAATTTTGTCCAGCAGGATAAATATCCAAAGTATCATAAACAAAACTTCTTACAATTGGTTTTTGAGGATATTGTAATATTGAAACATCTGTATCCAACCTACAAAGATAATTTGCAGAATATAAACCCAAGGCTTGCTTCTGTGTTTTACTTCCTCTGTTTAATCTTGAACTCTGGTCATGATTTCCATAAGGAACTAAACTTGTAGTAGCACCAAATAAACTAATAGAATCTACTTCAAGATGTGTGTGTTCAGGAGTTATTTCCTCTTTGAAAAGAGCTATCAGAGAGTTTTCTTCTTCAGCAGTATCAAGATATTCAATTATTCCTTTGTCCATTAAATCATTCCAATTTATTTCTCCTTGCTCTAATTGAATTAAATGTTCATTTTTTAATCTTGAACCTTCTTCATCGACAATTATCAAAGGTCTTAAAACCCTTCCAGGTTCTGTAGAAATATTAACAATCCCAAAATCTTTATTATCTCTTACACTCATTTGTTTTGGAAATTCATTTGCTCTTCTTTTTTCTTTTATTTTCTTAGCAAAATTTTCTGGGTTTTCCACACTTCCTATAAATATTCCATTAAAGAACACATCAGTTTTTCCAATTCCTTCTCGATTTAATTCAAAAGATTCCAAACTTCTCAAAAATTTATTTTCATCAATATCAACTCTTGTAGAAACTTTGGATAAAATAGCAAGATTTTTTCTTAATCCAATTTCAGTTCCCTCAGGAGTTTCAATAGGACAAAATCTTCCGTAATGTGTGGGATGTAAGGTTCTTGCTAAAAAATTTTCCTGCTCTGAAGGCAACATGCTTGAAACTCTTTGTAACTGACTTATTGTAGCAAGATAATTTGTTTTATCCATATTCTGTGTTATTCCTGAACGCTCACCAGTCCAGCTTCCAGTAGCAATAGCAGATTCAACTCTGTCAGAGAATAATGTTGATTTTGCAATTATTTTTATAGAAAAAAACTTTCTTCTTTTCACTGATTTTTGAAGAGAGTACTGAATGTCTCTAATAAGAATTCCTAAATTCACCCTAAATAAAGTAGCAAGTAAATCCCCCGAAAGTCTAACTCTTTTATTAGCATAATGATCTTTATCTGTTCTTAATTCTGGATTTTCTTTTGCTATTAAAAATTGTTTTATCATTTTACAAAGAGTCACAGCTTTTTTTATCCTATCCTCTTTCTTCTGTCCGATATGAGGAAGCAAATAAGAATCAATTCTTTGTTTTACTCTGTCTAAAATTTCTTTTTTTGTTCCCTGCAAATTTGTTTTTTCTGCAATATACATAAGAGCATCTTCCCTGTTTGCAATATTTACAAATTCATATAAATTAACAATAACATTATCAGTCTCTCTTCCAATATATTTTGAAATGTCTGATTCTTTTGTTAATCCTAAAGCTTTTAATAAAACTATAACAGGTAATTCTTTAAATCTACTAAAAGAAGCTTCTAAAAGTCCTTCTTTATTTTCTTGAAGTCTCGTTGGTATTCTGTAAGTTCCTTTTAATGAAAACAATCTTAAATTTAATTTTCCCTTATTGTCTGTTTCTATGAAAGGCTGGTTTTCTGCAAGATCTTCAGCCATAATCATAACTCTTTCATTTCCTTTTATTATAAAATATCCTCCAGGATCAAGAGGGTCGCTGTAATTTTTTATTAATTCTTCTTTAAGTAATCCTTGTGTATTGCATAAACTGCTCTTAACCATTACAGGAATTCTTCCTATCTCCACAATTTCAGAATCCACCTGCTCGCCTTTTTTTACAGTTATTTCAAGAGTTATAGGAGCAGAATAAGTTAGGTTTCTCAGCCTCGCTTCATAAGGCATTATTAAAGACGAACTTCCATCAGCTTCGACGATTTTTGGTTTTTTGACTTTTACTTTTCCAAGCTTAATTTCCATATCTTCATTTTCAATACTCTCTGAAATCTCATTAACAATCTCCTGCATTCTATGTTCAATAAATTCATTATAAGAAATAATATTAGATTCAACTAAAGAATGGTCTTTCAAATATTTTTTTACAATTAAATGATTATCTTTCATCGTCAGTTAAACAACAACCCTAAAGTATGTAGAAGTGTTTTCCCCTTCTTTTCTTTCGATTTTAATTATATCTCCAACTGAACAATTTTCAGGTAATGCAGAATCATTCGCAAGTATTTTTGGCAATTGAGCTTTAGAGATGTTTAATCTAGAAAGAAGTTCTTCACATTCTTTCTCATTTAATTTTGTATGTTTGGGTTGGAGTATATGCATGGAACAAAATATAAATTTATTTTAACAACTTTGGGATAATAAAAGATAACAAATTTTCATTTAAAAATCTTTCCGTGTGGTTAGATTTGCACAAAAAGTCCATCTTGCACGATAAGTAAAAATGGCCCCGAAGGGATTTGAACCCTCGACACCTGGATATCTTATGTCCTTGGAGTTTTGTTCCTTGAACATTAAAAGTCCAGTGCTCTAACCAAGCTGAGCTACGGAGCCTTTATTTGAGTAGCTCTTAATTCTGATTTTCACCAGAGGCAACAAGAGAAAGTTCCTGGTTGCCGGATACAAAACCCGCTGGGGTTTTGATGAGCTACGGAGCCATAAAAGCATTATTTAAATTAAAAAGAATTAGTTTAATTAGTTTAAAAATATTCTCTTATCACAAAAACTGTTCCAGTTTTTTCTCCAATTCTTCAGAAAACATTGCTCCCATAAACTGCCCTACTTTTTCTCCATTATTAAAAACAACAAGATTTGGAATAGAACTAATATTAAACTTCTGCGCCAAGGCAGGATTATCATCAACATTAACTTTACCAAATTTAATCTTGCCCTCAAATTTTTCCGAAAGTTCTTCAACAATCGGAGCCATCATTAAACAAGGCATACACCACTCAGTAAAAAAATCCACAACAACTATCCCTTTTTTAGTAAAATCTTCAAATTCTCCGTTTGTGAGTTCAGGAACTTTATCATTATTTTTTGGCATTTCAATAACCTCATTCTTTTATAGAAAAAGGCATGTTTATAAAACTTATTATGAACCAGTGCTTCCAAACCCACCATCATTTCTAGAAGTTTCGCTTAACTTACCTTCTTCTTCAAATTCAATTTTTGGAAAAGGAATAATCATTATCTGCCCAATTTTTTCTCCCACATTATATTCTTCTTCAGCATGTTTATAAAATCTTAATTTTAATTCTCCTCTATAACAAGAATCCAAAACTCCAACAGAATTACATAAAGAAAGCGATTTATTTGAAATACTGCTTCTTGGAAAAATTAAACAAACACATCCTTCTGGAATCTCAAATAACAAGCCAGTTCCATATTCTATAAATTTTCCTTCGTCTTTTTTAGATACAGCAAACACATCCATACCAGCATCACCTTCATGCGCATATTTTGGAATAACTGCATCAGGATGAATTTTCTTTATCTTAACTCTCACCTCTTCCATAAAAATAAATAGATATATACTTTAAAAAAACTATTATATTTTAAAAGAACTTTCAATTAGTTTAATCATGGAATATGATTTTTTTCCACAAGAGAAACCAAATTTTTGTATTCCAGCATGTTTACAATCCCTTCTTATTAAATATAATTTTGAAACTCCTTCACAAAAAGAAATATTTAATTCTTTTCAAAATAATCAGGAAGGAGTTATTTTTAATGAAAAAAATTTAAATTTTTTTCTTGAAAATTATAATTTAAAATCTGATTATCTTCATCCAAGAGAAAGCTTTTTTGAAATTGATTTTGTTTTAAATGAATTCTTAAACAAAGAAGACATTCTAACTGCTTTTTATTATGATAATTCAAATAGACATGTAACTTTGTTGAATGATTTTAAAGACCCAGCTCTTTATTTACATGACCCAAATAAGAAAATAAATAAGATAAACTTAACAGAAATTGTTAAAAGAATGCCTTTAGATGGACAATGTGGTTTTTATTTCATTACATCAACGGCGAGGATACCACTGCTTTAAAGCAGGGAGGAATCGCCGTCCTC
>CAYPRJ010000017.1:0-14088 GCA_964413095.1 Candidatus Woesearchaeota archaeon | reverse complement strand
AAAAAACTCATCTGAGATAGTTCTATTAAATCTAAAATAATCTGTGAGGAACGAGCAGGAAGTTAATAATTTCCTATGGTTTTATCACAGCTGTTTTTCTTAAAGCTTAAAAACTTCTGTAATTAGTTATTTTTATGGCAGAGAAATATCAGAGAATTGATTTTAGTGATCAAATAGCAAAAAACAAGAGAAAATCTTTTTTTCTGATGCTGATTATATTTGGAGTTATTGTTATTCTTGGTTATGTTATTACTCTTGCAACAAGCCAGGAATATTTTTTCTTAATAATGATTATAGCAATTATTTTTTCTATAAGTTATGTTCTTATTAGTTATTATAAATCAGATAAAATTGCTTTAGCAAGTGTTAGAGCTAAAGAAGCTTCGCGTGAAGATTATGGACAATATTATGGTGTTGTTGAAGGGCTTACTATTGCAAGTGGTTTGCCTATGCCTAAACTTTATGTTATGCATTCTCAGCAAATAAATGCTTTTGCTTCTGGCCGCAATCCAGAAAATGCTGTTGTATGTGTAACTGAGGGAACTTTGAAAAAACTAGACAAAAATGAGCTTGAAGGAGTTATAGCTCATGAGCTTTCTCATGTAGGAAATTATGATATAAGATATATGACACTTGTGGCTATAGGAGTTGGAATGATTTCTATAATTTCCCAGATTTTTTTGAGAAGTTTGTGGTTTAGAGGAAGAAATGATAAAGGTGGTGAGATTTTTGTTTTAATTGGAATAGCTTTGGCAATTCTTGCTCCTATTGTAGTTTGGCTTGCTCAAATGGCAATTTCAAGAAAAAGAGAATTTGCTGCTGATGCTTCTGCTGTTAAATTTACACGTTATCCTGGAGGATTAATAAGAGCTTTGAAAAAAATTCAACAAGAAAAACCTTCTAACTCTAAGAATATAAAAGTTAACAAAGCTGTTGCTCATTTATTTTTTGCAAATCCTTTTGGAAAAATGGGAAGAACTCATCCACCAATAGAAAAGAGAATTGAAGTTTTAGAAAGAATGTAGTTAAGTTTTAAAACTTGTTTTGTTTTAAGTTTTTATGGGAGCTTTAAGAGGTGTATTATTTGTTATAGTCTGTATTTTGTTTTTTCTCTCGGTTTTTACAGCAGGAATGTTTTATACTGTATCTTCTTCTATGGAGTATGAAAATGTTAAAGCAAACGCTGTTTCTATTGTAACTGATGTTATGGAAGAGCAATTTGGCTTAGAAAAAAAATTCGAGCAAGTTTTCCCTTTAATGAAAATTTATTGTGAAGATTATTCAAATTATTCTTTTTTTTATCAAGGTTATAATTTTAGTGTTCCTTGTGAGTTAGTTTCTCAAGGTTATGAACCTGCTTTAGAATATGGTGTTGGGGAATTTGTAGAAGATATATATTATAAAGATTATGAGTGTGGTTTTTGGGATTGTTTTGAAAAAGAAGGCTTACCTTTATTTTTACTCTCTAAACAAACTAAAGATTATGTTAATTCTAAATTTTATTTGTTTTTAACAATTTCTTTTATTTTAGCAGGATTGATGTTTTTTTTAGCAGAGAAAAAATCTAATATGTTAATAACTGCAGGAAGTTTAATGATAGTTGCATCACTTCCTTTTATGAAATTGAGCGAGATATTGTCTGCTTTTACAGCAGGAGGTTTTGTTGAATTTTTGTCTATTTTTTTCACAAATTCTTATTCCACTTTTATTAATCTTTTAATTTTTGGAATTGCTTTTTTAGTTCTGGGAATTATTCTTAAGATTTTTAAATTCGGTTTCAAGATTTCTAATTTTATTTCAAAGATAAAAGAGAAAAGAAAAAAAACTTTAAATAAAAAAGAGGATAAGAAAATTAAAAGTAATGGTGGTTTTTCTAAAAACAAAAAAGAGGATAAGAAAATTAAAAACAGCGATTTTTCTAAAAATAAAAAAGAAAAAAATATTTCGAAAAATAAATTCAAGAAAAGCTTAGACAAGAAGGATAAAAAACAGAGGGATATTTCAAAGAAAAAATCTGGGAAAATTTCTATGAACAAAGATTTAGAGAAATTTAATAAATAACCTAAATAGTTTTATACTTTTAATTTTACATTTTTTTATGAAAAGGAAAATTAGGAAAAAGGGTATAGTTTTATTTTCAGGAGGTTTAGATAGTAGGCTTGCTGTTAAAATTATGCAAAAGCAAGGATTTGATATCATTGCAGTTTTTTTTAAGTTGCCTTTTGAAAAGTGTTTTGAAAAAGATATTGAAAGTTTTGCTGATGAAAACAAATGCAAACTTAAAGTTTTTGACTGCACAAAAGGAAAACTTTTACAGGAATATTTGAAAGTTATTAGGGATACTAAATATGGCAGAGGAAAAGGAGTGAATCCTTGTATTGATTGCAAGATTTTTATGCTGAAAAAATCTAAAAAATTTGCAGATAAGAAAAAGATAAATTTAATAGTTACTGGTGAGGTTTTAGAAGAAAGACCTATGAGTCAGAGAAAAAAAGCTATGAAAATTATCGAAGAAGAATCTGGTTTAGTTGGAAGAATTCTTAGGCCATTATCTGCTAAACTTTTACCTAGAATAAAAGCAGAGGAAAAAGGATTAGTTGACAGAGAAAAACTTTATGAAATTAAAGGAAGGCAAAGAAAAAAACAAATTGAACTTATTCAAAAATTTAATATTAAATATCCCTCTCCTGCTGGGGGTTGCTTGTTATGTGAGAAGTCTTTGAAAAAAAGATTGAAATTTTTATTAAATAGGAGACTTAATTCAGAAGAAGTTAAATTTGTAAACATAGGAAGACATTTTATCATAGGTGGTTTTTGGATTGTTATTGGAAGAAATGAAGAAGAAAATAAGATTATTGAATCAGTCAAAGAAAAAACAGGAAAAGTTTTAATTCCGAATTTTCCTGCTGCTAGTGCAGTTATTTTTTCTGTAAACAGAGAAGAAAAATTACCTGCTCACTCGCGTTCGCAGATTGATATTAAAAATAATAAGAAAGAAATACACAAAAGACCAGAAAATAATAAGCAAGACAATTTAATTAAAAAGATAGTTAAATTAATAAAAGCATATTCAAAAAAAGGTTCACTTGAAGAAAGAAAAAAATTTGAGAAATATAAATTGTAAAATGTGCAAACAATGTGAAAAGAATCCAGTCTATGAATTTACAAACAAAAGAAAACTTTGTAAAAAATGTTTTATAAAATGGTTTGAAAAAAAAGTATTTTATGTGAATAGGAAATTTGGTTTAATAAAAAAAGGAGATGTCTTGGTATATAAAAAAGAAAATAATTTTAGGGGTATTGTTTTAGAGAAAATTTTGAATCTTTTATCAGAAAAAATAGATATTGAAATTGCTAAGATAAAAACAAAAAATAAGAAATGCAAAATTGTTGTTGAAGATACAATTGATTTAACAGCCAATAAAATTGTTTGTGAAATTATAGGAGGGGAGTTAAAAAAATTTGATGAATTCAAACCAATTTATGGAAAAATTATAAAGCCATTGTATTTGTTTTTAGATAAAGAGGTTGAGCTTTATGCTAAGCTTAAAAATTTAAAATATGAAAAGAAGAAGGAAAAGAGAGATAAGATTTCTTCTTTTATTAATAATCTGGAAAAAAAGCACCCTGAAATCAAAAGAGCAGTTGTTAATGGTTACTTAAAGTTAGATTTTTAATCATTACATCCACGGCGAGGATACCCAGACTTTTAAGTTTTGGGAGGAATCGCCATTCCCAAAATTTAATTCTGTTAATAAAGTAAAATCATACTGGCTATAACCAACTACTTTAGTTCTTCTCAACCCTGGGTTTGTTAGTTTTAACATTTTATTATCGATACCTCGCGCTTTAGCGCGGGGTCATTCATTTTTTTCAAGTCGTTTTAGAAAATTGTTTATGAATTTTTTATTTTCTTCTGTATCTTTTATTTTCTTTATTATATAAACATTAATCTTATCCCTTTCAATTTTTTCTGTTTTTGCATATCTTTTTATTCTTTCATTTATTTTTTCACTTAACAACACTTCTTCATTTGAATTAGATGCAATTTTTTTTGCCATTGTGATAAGATTTCCCACGCTCATGAATTTGAATGTGTCTTCTTGTTGTTTTGCAATTATTGTTCCATAATTTAATGAGATTCCAAATTCTATTTTTTGTTTGAATAATTTATTATGATTTGTTAAAATTTCTTTTATTTTTTGGGCTATTTCTATTGCAGATTTTTCATTTCTGAAAGTCTTTGTTTTGCCTGGTGCAAGTATAAAGAATATATTTTCCTGATTTTCATAAATTACTGCTTTTTTGTCTTTTGCTATATCAATTATTTTTTGCAGTGTTTCGTTTGTTTTTCCTTTTTTTATTTCTTCATAATTTTTTATTTTCAAACAGACCAAACTTGCATCCTGCTTTTCTCCTTTTATTGATAATGAAAGTTCTGCTTTATTTTTTGTATTTATCAGAGAATCTTTTTTTGATGAACTTGCTGTTGATTCTTTTTTTTCTTTTTTTCCAGGAGAGATAAATCCAAAAAAACTTTTCTTATGACTTTTTCTAAATATTACAAGTGTTGTAAATCCCAAAACTAAAGCCACAAAAATCCAAACTAAAGGTTTTCTTATAAATCCTGCAATTCCTTGTGATATTTTTTCTATTTCTATTTCTCTTCCTGTGAGAATACTAACTCCTGTAATTTTATCTCCTTCATTAGTTAAAATCTCTAAATTATATTCTCCGTCTGGGGCTTTTAATAGGTATTTTTGTTCTTCATCAACTTCAAGAAATACATCTACATGTAAAGATTTATTACCCACTTTCACTAAGACTGATTTGTTGTAGGGCACGTTTCCCATGTTTTTTATTATAACTGTTTTGTTTATCAGCTCTACATCAACTTGTTCTTTTTCTTTTATTTTGAAATTAGCCTCTGCTGTTAATTCTTCTGAAATAGCAGAAACTGTCCAGTTTGCTGGAGGCTCATTATAAGCAATAGGAAATTCAAAATATTTGTCTGTTTCCTTTTCTACTTTTTCTTCTATTTCTCCATCTTCATTTTTTATTTTAATCTCAGAAGTTGTTTCTATGTTTTCTCCTGTCTGGTCATGTAAAATTGTTTTTAATTTTAAATTGTTTCCAGGTTCTATTTCTTCGTTTTCAAAAACTATTTCTAAATTATTTGGGACTTGTTTTATTGTGATACTAATGTCTAATGCTCCTTGATTTGTTTTTAATCCTCCAGAATCTTTTTCATAAGCCTCAATTTTTAGAGGATATTTTCCTGCTTTTGTATCAGAGGGCAGAGACACATTTATCAAAAAAAATCCATTATTTATTGTTCCTGTTTCTTTTACTAAAGAAGAATTTCCTGATAATATTTTTGCTTCAACAAAACCATTTGCTCCTTTGCCTGTTTCTTTTACAGCACTCCCTTTAATTATCATATTTTTTCCTGGTTCAAACTCTGTTTGTTCGCTGGTTTTTTTAACAGTTATTATATTAGATATTCTAAACTCGTTTGTTAAAATATAACTATCACCCAATAAGACTTTTATTTTACAATCTCCAAAAAGTTCCTTAATCATTACTTTTTTTAAAACAAGTAAAGATTCCATTTTTCTTTCTTCTCCTGCTGTTAAGCTCACGCCATTTCTGTAAAAATTTATTTCTTGTCCATTACAAATGAGATTCATTTCTACTACTCCAGAAGTGTCTGATAAAGATTTTATTGTTACAGGAACAGAAATTATATCTCCCAGATTGTAAACTTCTTTTGGGGGGTTATTAATAACTAATTCAGCTTCAGCAGATATAGAGGATATTAGAAAAAATACAAAGACAAGTGAAACCAGTGAAAAAATTATTCGCCTCATTTTATAAAAAGAGATAAATATTATTTATAAATATTTGTAAATTTTCAGGAATGTTTAAAAATAAGAAGTGCTTAAAAAGCATATGACAAAAGAGGCTTTTGAAGTTAATCCATGGAATGTTTCTGGAAATGTTGATTATAATAAACTGATTAAGAAATTTGGTGTTTCTAGAATTAATAATAAAATTAAAGAATCTTTCAAAGATTTGCATCCTTTATTGAGGAGAGGAATTTATTTTTCACACAGAGATTTTGATAAATGGCTTTTAGATGCTGAAAAAGGAAAAAAAGTTTCTGTGATTACAGGAAGAGGTCCTTCTGAGAAGATGCATCTTGGGCATTTAGTTCCTTTTTTAGTTGCAAAATCTCTTCAAGACAAGTTTAACTGCGAAGTTTATATTCCTGTTTCTGATGATGAGAAGTTTTTTGTTAAAGAAAAATTAACTTATGAAGATTCTTTGAAATTTGGAAAAGACAATATAATAGATTTAATTGCACTTGGATTTAAGCAAGGAAAAACATTTATTTTTCAGGATTTTGTTTATACAGATATCTATGAATATGCTGCAAAAGTTGCAAAAAGAATAAATTACTCAACAGCAAAATCAGTTTTTGGCTTAAAGCCAGAAAATAATATTGGATGGAGTTTTTATCCTGCAATGCAGGCAGCCCACATTTTATTTCCCCAGTTTTACAGCAAAGAAAAACATATAAGTGTTGTTCCTGTTGGAATAGACCAAGACCCCTTCATAAGACTTACAAGAGATATTGCAAATCATCCTGATTTCAGCCTTGAAAAGCCTGCAGCAATTCACGCAAAGTTTATTCCTTCTCTTTATGGACAGGAAAAAATGTCTTCTTCTGATTCTGGTTTAAGTGTAATTTATCTTGAT
Source organism: Candidatus Woesearchaeota archaeon (assembly GCA_964413095.1). Taxonomy (GTDB): domain Archaea; phylum Nanobdellota; class Nanobdellia; order Pacearchaeales; family GW2011-AR1; genus CAYPRJ01. Next base: position 7,326 of record CAYPRJ010000017.1, on the reverse strand, counting down.
GATGATGAAAAAACAGTTGAAACTAAAATCAAAAAATATGCCTTTTCTGGAGGGAGAGATACTATAAAAGAACACAGGAAAAAAGGAGGAGTTCCAGAGAAAGATGTTTCATTCCAGTATTTGAAAATGTTTTTTGAGCCAGATGATAAAAAACTCGCGCAAATTGAAAAAGATTATAGTTCAGGAAAACTTCTTACAGGAGAATTAAAGGAAATTTTAATTGATAAAGTAAATGTTTTTTTAAAGGAGCATCGAAAAAAGAGAAAACAAGCTGAGAAAAAATTAGACAGGTTTTTGTTTAAGAAATGAAATTTTATTATAAATCTTTAAATTTTTCATAGAAAGTTCTAACATTTTTTTCCCAGTGGTTGTTTAAATTATTGGGATCATTTTCTGCATTTATTGGAGCATATTTATCTGCTAAATAGGAGATAAAATCTTTGTGTCCTTCTTTATTCTCTGAATATTTTTCATGATAATTTTTGATTGTTGCAGCAGCCCAGCTTAATTGTTTTTCTTTAATACTTTTATATTCACGAAATTTTCCATTAAGTGTATAGCCTCTTTCATTTTTATAATATTTTAACATTTTTCCTTGTGGAAGAATACCATAGGCAATTTCATCATCTCCATTTTCTGATAATCTAATTGCCATTAAAATTTCAGGTTCAGCGCCAGTAATTCTACTATGTTTTAATATATCTGATATCTCATCAGGATATTTAAAATTTTCATAAAAATTTTTCATTCTTTCACTTTCTTTTTCCATTTTTTCTCTAAATATTTTTTCAATCTGGTTCTCAGAGTTTTTATTAAAAATATCTTCGTCTTGATAATTTGTTAAAGATTCAAGATTATTTTTTAAATTATAATGTGAAAAAGTATTAAAACTTAATGAAGAATCTTTTTGAGGAAATATAGAGCCAGCTAGATAAAGTGCCAGTGCGAAAGAGGCTATTTTTTTAAATACCATTGTCGATTTCATATAATTTTAATTAGTTTTATAAACCTTTTCTTCTTTTTTGGCTTATGAAGATACTTGTATTACATAGTGATTATATTAAATTTAAACCTTTGAAAAAAGCATTAAGAGCAATAGAATCTTTAGTTGGAAAAGATAAAGAAGAGAAGCATGTTAAAGAAGCTCTTGTTGTAATGACTGCTGTTGAAAAAGACGATGATGTTAAGAGTGTTGTTGAAAAGCTGGTTGAAAATGTAAAAGATATCGCAAAACAAGTTAATACTAAAAACATTGTTCTTTATCCTTATGCTCATCTCTCAAGTAATTTAGCATCTCCTGAGCAAGCTGTTAAAATTTTGAGTGAAGCAGAGAAGACTTTGAAAAAAGAAAAATTCAATGTTGAAAGAGCTCCTTTTGGATATTATAAAGAATTTGAAGTTAAAGTTAAAGGACATCCTCTTTCTGAGTTGAGCAGAGATATAAGAGGTGAAGGAGATAAAGAAGAGAGTTATGATGTTAAACAACTTTTAAGAGAAATTTCAAAATCTAAATTAGATACTTCAAAACTTAAGGATAATGACCACAGGATTATTGGTAGGCAGATGGATTTGTATAGTTTTAATGATGTTGCTCCTGGAATGGTTTTTTGGCATAATAATGGTTTAATAATAAGAAATGAACTTATTGAATTTTGGAGAGAAGTTCATAGGAATGCTGGCTACAAAGAGATTTCAACTCCGCAGATTATGGATAAGAAGTTGTGGCAGATTTCAGGACATTGGGAGAAATATAAAGATAATATCTTTTTAACTGAATATGAAAAAAGAAAATTTGCTGTAAAACCAATGAATTGTCCCGGTGGTTTGCTTGTTTATAAGACTTCTCCGAAAAGTTATAGAGATTTGCCTTTAAGAATTGGAGAACTTGGAATAGTTTATAGACAAGAGCTTTCAGGAGTTTTGGGAGGGCTTTTTAGAGCAGTTCAGTTCACCCAGGATGATGCACATATATTTTGTACAGAAAAACAAATGGAAGAAGAGATTTTTTTGATAATGGATTTAGTTGATTTTTTTTACAAAAAGTTTGGTTTTGATTATAGGATGGAGCTTTCTACTCGTCCTGAAAAAAGAATTGGTTCAGATAAAATCTGGGATAAAGCAGAGAATGCATTGAAAAAAGTTTTAGAGAAAAGAAAAGTTAAGTATAAAATCAATAAGGGAGATGGGGCTTTTTACGGGCCAAAAATTGATTTTCATTTAAAAGATTCTCTTGACAGAGAGTGGCAGTGTGCTACAATTCAGCTTGATTTTTCAATGCCTGAAAGATTTGAACTGGAATATACAGATAAAGATAACAAAAAGAAACGTCCTATTATGTTGCATAGAGTTATTTATGGAAGTTTGGAGAGGTTTATGGGGATTTTAATTGAACATACAAGAGGAAGGTTGCCTACTTGGTTAGCACCTATGCAAATTAGAGTTTTGAGTTTTACAGATAGAAATAGAAAATATGCAGAAGAAATTATAAAAAAATTAGGAGGAGCAATTCCTGGCTTGAGACTTGATGCTGATTTTTCTCAGAGAACAATTCCATCAAAAGTTAAAGATGCAGAAATTATGAGAATTCCTATAGTTCTATTGGCGGGTGATAAAGAGGAGAAAAATAAAACAATAGCAGTGCGTAAAGGGGGTAAGGTAAAATATGATGTTGATATTAATAAACTTATTGATGAATTGAAAAAATCAATCGAGGAAAGAGAGTGAACTTTCAATTTTATCTTGAGAAATTAGAGAACTCTGATGTTTTTAAAAATTTTAAAAAACAAAATCCTGATGCATATTTGTGTTCTGGATTTTTTGTGATTGATAAACAAGCTGGAAAAAACAACCAGCAGCATCTTGATTTTTTTATTCCTGAAGCAGATACTACTACATCTTTACCTACCACAACCCCCCAACCACCCTCCCTTAAGTTACCTTCGCAAAGCTCAGAAAATAATAATGTTAAATCTAAAGAAATGCAAGCGACGAAGGAGCAAGAGAAATCAGAGGATGATAGAAAAGGAAAAATGTTTAGCTTTCAATTTGGTGATAAAATTGAATTAGTTCCTATTGAATCTTTTTATGAAGTTCCTGAAAAATTAGTGGGGTGTGATTTTGATTTTGGTAAAGTTGAGAAAATAATTGAAGGTAAAATAAAAGAAGAGAATATTAACAAGCAAATCCAGAAAATTCTTTTGTCTTTGCAGTGCAAAAAAGGAAAGTGTTTTCTTGTTGGAACTGTTTTTGTTTCTTCTCTTGGTTTGATTAAAATAAATATTGATTTGGAAAGTATGAAAGTTGTAGATTTTGAGAAGAAGTCTTTTTTTGATATGATTAATATTTTTAAGAAGAAGTGAAATTTATAAACTTTAGAATTTATTAATTAATATGAAAAAGAAGAAAATTAAGTGGTATTATTATATTATATGGATTTTAGGGTTTATGGCTTTAGCGTTATTAACTTATGGAATAATTAAGAACTTATTTTAAATGAAAGTATCAGACAGTTTTTCTGTATTTTCACATTTAATAAATTTCGTAATAATTATTTATTTTATATCCTTTTTATTGAATATCAGCTCTGTATCTATTTTCGATTTTCTTATTAGTTTCTTTGGTTTATTTGTTTCTTTGATAGCCAATATTATTTCTGTAATAGAAGAAAAATCTTAATTTGATTTCTCAGCAATAAATGCTATGTTGACTTTATGTTCTAATTTTTTCTTTATTCTAAAACCTATTTTTTTGAATAATTCGTGAATTTCTTTTTCGTTGTAAAGATAGTAAAATCTTTTTCCTTTGTCACGCCATGAAACATATCTTTGTTTTGGAGAGTTTTTGAATCGTTTTGAATTTTTGTTCCAGACTTCAATTTCAACTTGTGCTTTTGGTTTTAAAACACGGAAAAGTTCTTTGACTATTTTTTCTCTTTGCTCTTTTGTTTCAATGCAGTGTAAAAAAGCAACGCAAATTGCAGCATCAAAGAAATTATCTTTGAAAGGCAGTTTTTCATTTTTCATTAAAACAAATTCTGTTTTGATGTTTTCTTTTTTTGCTCTTTGTTTTGCTAATTTTAACATTTCTTCAGAGAAGTCGCATAGATAAATTTTAGCTTTTGTTTGCAATCCTAAGAGATTTCTTCCTGAACCAGAACCTAAATCAAGAACTTTTCCTTTTTTAGATTTTAAAAATTCCTGTGCATAGCTGGAGGGAGAAGTTTTGAATTTATGCCATTCTTCTGCAATGTTGTTCCAGACTTGTTTTTGGTTTATCTGTTTTTGTTTCATGATTATAAAAAGAATTTTAAGCTTAAAAATTATCTGATGTTTATGTTAAAACCAAGAAAAAATGAATTGAGAAAGCCGACACGGACGCTTAGTGGTATAGCTCCTGTTGCAGTTATGCTGCCTCTGAGAAAATGTGAGCATGGAATGTGTATTTATTGTCCTAATCTTGATGTTCCTCAAAGTTACACTCCGAAAAGTCCTGTTGTTATGAGAGCTTCAAAAGTTAATTATGATTCTTTTAAGCAAGTTAAAGCGAGAATTAAAGCATTTGAATCAATGCATCATCCTACTGAAAAAATTGAATTAATAATTATGGGAGGAACTTTTTTACAATATCCTGAGAAATTTCAGTATGAATTTATTAAAGGATGTTATGATGGTTTAAATGGTAAGAAGTCAGAAAGTTTTGAAGAGGCGAAGAAATTGAATGAGAAAGCTAGGCATAGATGTGTTGCACTTTGTGTTGAAACCAGGCCTGATGCGTGCAGTGAAAAGGATATTCAAAAGATGAGAAAATGGGGAGTTACAAGAGTTGAGCTTGGAGTTCAGATTCTTGATGATGAAATTTACAAGAAAATTAAAAGAGGGCACAAAGTTAAAGATGTTGTTAAAGCAACACGGTTATTGAAAAATGCTGGTTTTAAAGTGGGTTATCACGTGATGCCTGGTTTGCCTGGAAGCAATTTTAAAAAAGATTTGCAATTGTTTAAGAAAATTTTTTCAGATGAAAAATTTAAACCAGATCAATTGAAGATTTATCCTTGTCAGGTTATGCCTGGTTCTGTTTTAGAGAATTGGTATTGGAAAGAAAAATATAAACCTTACTCTGAAGAGAAGATTAAGAAAATTCTTATTGAAATGATGAAAATTGTTCCCTGTTATTGCAGAGTTATGAGAGTTATGAGAGAGATTCCTCCTGAATATATTGTTGCTGGAACTAAAAGAATTGATTTAAGGAAAGATGTTGAAGAAGAACTTAGGAAAGAAAAAGCCAAGATTAAAGAAATTAGGTTCAGGGAGATTGGATTTAATTTGTTTCAACAATCCCTCGCCTTCCCAACCACAACTGATTACGCTCACTCACGTTCGCAGATTGATAACATTATTAACCCTAAAAAATCCCGCGCAACTTTAGAGCGGGCAAATTCACGAGAGAAATTTGATAATTTAATAACGAGTGAGGTTGGGAGCAGAGGCAATTTAAAACTTAAAACAACAAAATACAAAGCTTCTGAAGGAGAGGAATATTTTTTAGAGATTATTAATTCAGAAAATGTTTTGTTTGGTTTGTTGAGGTTGAGGATTTTTTCAGGAGTAAATTCTGAATTACCTGCTCATTCACATTCGCAGATTAATAAAATGTTAATGAAAAAACAATCTGGACAACCAGAAACTTTTCAACAAAAATCTTCAGATTTATCATTAAGATCTAAATCAATACGAGCGAATGAAAGTGAGCAAGACAAATCAAAGGAAGCAATTATTCGTGAGTTGCATGTTTATGGAAGAGCTTTAGAGATTGGTAAGAAAGGAGAGGTTCAGCATACTGGTTTAGGAAAATGGCTTATGAATGAAGCAGAGAAAATTGTTAAAAAACAAGGAATCAAAAAATTGAAAGTTATTTCTGGTGTTGGTGTTAGAGAGTACTATAGAAATCTAGGATATAGACTTGATAATGCTAAAGGAAATTATATGATTAAGACAGTTAAATAAAAAATAATTTAATAAAAATGTCCCCACCGAGATTCTCACTCTGCTCGTCCGAATATCTAATTTTCAAAAGTTGAAGTGAAAATTTCTGGGCTTTCAACCCAAAATACGCCCCCACCGAGATTCGAACTCGGGTCACTGCCTTGAAAGGGCAGCATTCTTGGCCTCTGAACTATGGGGGCTTAACTGGTAAATTTAATACATAAAAACAGTTTTTAAAGTTTGTTTATTCAATTTAGTAAATAAATTCTTTTAAAGGATTTTTTGTAAAGTTTTCTATGAATAAAGAAATTGAAAAGAATTTTCTGGGAATTTATTTTAAAAATATAAATAAAATTCCTGTTTTAACTAGAGAAGAGGAAACAGAACTTGCAAAAAGAAAAGATTATGACGAAGAAGCATTTGGTAAATTAGTTAATTCAAATCTTAAGTTTGTTGTTCATACTGCTAAAAAATATGTTAATAGAGGTTTGTCATTGGAGGATTTAATTAGTGAAGGGAACATAGGGTTAATTAAAGCAGTAGAAAAATATGATGCAAATAAAAATGTTAGGCTTATTAGTTATGCTGTTTGGTGGATAGAGCAGAGTATTTCAAAAGCAATTAATGAAAAAACAAGAAATATTAAGCTTCCAATGTATCTCAATGCTCAATTAAACAGATTAGAAAATATAACTAATTATCTAGAAATGGAACTTAGCCATGAACCAACTTTTAATGAGGTTTGTGATAAAACAGGAATTTCAAGAGAAAAATTAAATAATTTGCTTTGTTGGGATAGAGATACTGTTTCTTTAGAAGCAAAAATTATAGAATCAACAGGTGAAGAAAATGTTTTAGGAGATAATATTCCTGATGATAAATATAATTTTGAAGAGTCTTTTATTGAAAGAGATTTAGAAGAAACTTTATATAAAATTATTGAGAAAAAATTATCAGATAAAGAGAAGAAAGTCCTTTTTTTAAGATATGGGTTGGGTAATGGAGGAGAAAATAAAAAATTAAGGGAAATTGGAGATATTTTTGGTATTAGTAAAGAAGGAGTTAGACAAATAGAAAAGAGATCTTTGGAAAAATTAAAAAAATCTTTGGAGATGCGTGATTATCTTTATTAATTTATATAAAATGAGCCTGCACTATGAAAACTTTCTTCTCTGAAATCACAATTCCTGCAACCTGTACAGACTTTTATTTTTTGAATGAGCCTGCACTATGAAAACTTTCTTCTCTGAAATCACAATTCCTGCAACCTGTACAGACTTTTATTTTTTGAATGAGCCTGCACTATGAAAACTTTCTTCTCTGAAATCACAATTCCTGCAACCTG
>CAYPRJ010000016.1:0-14254 GCA_964413095.1 Candidatus Woesearchaeota archaeon | reverse complement strand
TGCATTTAATTGTTTTTCTGGAGATGTTTTTTCAGAAAAAGCATATTTTCCAAGAAGATGGGGTCAAAAAGCATTTGACAATATTATGAAAAAGAAACCTTCGGACTATCCCTTGTATGATGTGAAAGAAAAGAAATTTACGACTTCCTTACCTCAAAAAGAATGGTATGGAATTGATTTAACAAATAACTTTATGGGGCAAATATCTGTTAATGAAGGTTTAAATGGATATAAAGCACTTAAATGGGTTAATCATCATTTACAACAAAAGGATTTAAATTTAATAAATCAATTACTAATATCAAAGAAAAATGTAGTCAAAACATTAAAAAATTATACTGGGTGGAATGTTTTTTGGGATAGAACAAAACCAAACGCAACGATTATTCAGGGAACTTTGGATTTTTAATTTTTTTTGAATAAAAAAGACCAATTAACTTAACAATGTAGATTCTTAGAAATCTTTATTAATTCAAGCCATTTATTAGAATTCTTTAATTCCAAGTCAGTAGCCAATTCATAAGACATATATTATAAAAATTATCATAAAATCTTCAATTGATCCTTTAATATTTTTCATTTTTTATTCTTTTGGGATAAAAACCATTGTGGATCTGCAGTTTCCTGACCATAAGACTTTTCCATTTCTTCTTGTTAATAATATGTGATTTTTCTCTAATTCTACATCATATACATAGTCATTATAATCTTTTTCTTCTTTAACTAAGTATTCCCTTGTAATGGTTGTATTATTCAATTCGTATATCCTCCATACATTATGATTAATTGTATATTCTCCATTTTTGAATTTGACCTTTTTTCCCTTACATTTATCTAAACTATAACTTACAGATTTTCCTATTTTCATTATTAATTCTCCTAATTCTGCAGCCATAATCTCACTTGATGTAAAAAATACTCTACTATCCTGAAATTGGTATCCTTTCCAATATTTTCCTTTTCTTATTGAACCATCTCCTAAACAAAAAGTATTTAAAAATTCTTTAATAACTTCTGAACTTGCTTCTTTAATCTCCTTGGGAATATATTTTTCTTTTGCTTTTCCAAATTGTTTTACATATTCAATTAAATCTTTATCAAAAATATAAACTCCTCCAGTCCATTTTTCTACTCTACAATCTAATTTAATCATATCTTCTGATAAAATAGGTATATTTTCTTCTTTTTCTTGAGATATTTTTATACAATTTTTTCCTTCTGTGTAGCTTCCCTCACTCAAAAACCAACCAATAAATCTTGCAAATGCTTTATAATTAAATTCTTTATTTCCTATCTTTACTTTCTCTGGGCTTTTTTTATTCCAATTCACACCTTTATAAAAACTAAAATCATAATTTGGCAAATCTTTATCTTTTACTAATTTCCATTCTCCAGCATCACTTCTTCCTTTTTGTTTTTTTCTAAAATTAACAAACTGATTATGGTCTGGAGTTACTGCTAAATCACAATTATTAGATTTATAATAAACTATCTTATCTGATTTTTGTTTGATAAATTCTTTATAATTTACCCATTCTGGTTCTAAGGTTTCTGGATTTAAACTCCAAATTTTCTCTCCATCTAAATCTTTAAAGTATTTCCAACCTTTATTGGTGTATACTTCTGTTTTCTTATCAAAACAATTCACATGAGCAGGAGGATTTTTTCCTTCCCAATCGTCAGCTTTAAAATTCTCATCAATTCCTACTATCTGTCCATCTAATTTTTTACATACTTCACTTGTTCTATCATCTAATTGTGCAACCCATTTTTTATTGTATTCATCTTTTACATTTTCCATTGCTTGTAATTGGCCTATATTTTCTGCTCTATTTACTTCTGTTCTTGCTATCTTCTCTGCTCTATTTTTCGTTACTTTCATTACTTTTTCTATTCTCTTTTTTAATGATGTTATCCCTTCTCCATTCATTATTGCTCTTTCTATTTCTTGTCTCAGATCATTAGCTGTTTCATCTCCCATCTCTTTAATGTTGTCGAATGTATATGATTGAATAAACTTAATTGCTTCTTTGTTTGGTACGAAGTTTCTATCTACTTGTTTCTCTCCCTTTGTCCATCCTTTTAGAAATTGTGCCTTTATTACTTCATTTGTTACATTCTTTAATCCCTGAAATGATAATATTTCTTTTAATTTCTTTGCTAATCCACTTAAATCTTTTACTTCATTTATTTTATTCTCTCCGTGTTCTCTCTCTATTAAATCCTTTATTTTCTTTTGATATTTTTTAATTAAATATAACATTCCTTGTTCTAATGTTGCATCATCTGGTGTTTCATTCTCTCCTAAAACTAATGGATTATTTTCTATTGACTTTTGTTCTTTTGGATTGTAATCTTGGATGCTTTTCCAATCATTTCCATCCCAATATTGAAGATATTTTGCTGGAACATTTTCTGTTATTAAAACCTCTCCCTCTGGGTCATCAGGACTATATTCTACATTTCCTGATTGATTTTCTTTAGAATACTTCCCAAATTTTTGGTACATTTCTTCTCTATTAACTCTAATCATTACTCCTTCATCATAATCATTATACTCATATCCTAATGTATCCTTAGGTTTTTCTCCAAAATAAACAGCTTCTCCTGCATATCCTTCCTTACTTTGCTTTAATCCTGCTTTTTTAATTTTTTCAATATGTTCTGGTTTAGTCATATGGTAGAAGTGATTCTTATCTCCTTTAGGGTGTTTCTTTTCTACTGACTTCTCTCCAATTTCTTCAAATCTATCTTCTCTATTTTCCTCTAATTCATCTCCATCTCCTATCATAAAAGGACTTTCTTCTTGCTCTGGTCCTGCTGATCCTCCTCCGAATCCAAAGTTAAAACTATTTTCACTTGATTGCCACTCTCTTGGAGGTTTATCTCCCCACTCAACTTCCTCAAGGCCTTCTTTCTTTCTTATCTCATTGATTGTTAAAATTCCAGATTTTACTTGTAAATCAAATAATTCATATTTCTTTTTCTCTTCTTCTACATCAAACATATTAAATTTAAATTCAATTCCTTCATATTCAAATTCAGAAATTATGTCTGAATTAATTTTATATTCTAATAATCTAAGTATAGGATTGAGTGCTCTTCTTCTGAATACCTTACTTTGTACTATCTCTGTTACATTCTTTGAATCTCCTGTAAATCCTAATTCACTTGGTGTCACTCCAAAACAATTTCCTGAAATACTTACCCTTCCATTTCTTCTCACAACTAAATAATGGTGTTCTGGAACTGTTACATCATAAACTTTTCCATTATATTCTTTCTTAGTTACTGAATCTTTAATAATTCTTGAATAATACTTATTTTCTATCTTGTCTGTTTTAGTTTTTCTTATAGTTACTTCCCAACAATCATTATGTGAATTTTGAGTAACTGTTGCTGATTTTCCTGATGTTACTAAAATTTCCTGTAAGTCATCTGCTAATTTTTTGCTCATGCTCCCATATCTATCATTTCTTCCTTTATATCCTTCAGAACCATCTCCAATCATAAAGGCTTCTAAAAATAATTCTCTTTGTTCTTTTGTGGCATTTTTTATTTCTTTTGGGATATATTTTTCTTTTGCTTTTCCAAATTGTTTTAAATAATCTGCAAAAGCTTTATTAGAAAATCTATAATAATTCATATCTCCATTAATATTAACCTTCTTTCCTTGTATTATTCCATTTGTTTTTGAGATTTTTTGATTATAATCCACTTCCATATCTTTTAATAATTTTTCAATAAATTCTTTATTTTCTGGATAAACATCACTTGCACATAAAACTATTCTATTATTTGAACTTTCTACCCATCCATCAGATAACCAAATACCCATAAATTTACAGAAATTATCCCCAGAAATCTTAAACTCTTTTGTGTCTTTGTGTTCATTAGAAATATATTTATTTTCAGATTTAAAGTTCATTTCTTCTATTTCTTCCCCTTTAAAATTTCCTGCTTGAGGAATTATTCCCCTATTAAAATCTTTTGCTTCCTTCTCCTTCCAATCATAATCTCCACTATAAAATTTATTATCCTCACATTGTAACATTTTATGTTCTGGAGTTACTGCTAAATCACAGGATTTAGTTTTATAATTAATTAATTCTCCATTAAAATCATATTCTTGTTTATCTACAGGTTTTATATAATCTATTTGTAAACCTTCTGGATTAACTCTTGCTACTTTTTCATTTTTTAAATCTTTAAATAATTTAAATCCATCTTCTGTTAATATTTCTGTTTGGTCATCATAACATGCCCATACTATTTTTGAGAACCATTTTTGTTGTTCTATTAATTCTAACTCTGCATTTGAGAATTGTATCCTTTCAAATTTAGGTGATTTTCCTCCTATAATAGGTACTGAATAAAATTTCTTTTTCCAATCTCCTACTTCGTTTTGTTGTTTTTGTACTTCTTTCCAATTTTCTTTAAATGATTTAATTTCATCTGTATCTGCTCCCTCTAATCCTATAATTCCTTTTGGGATTGAATTATCTTCAAAATAATCCAGGTTATTCTCTATAGAATATATAAGTGTTTGAATTACATCATTAAGAACTTCTACCGGGCTTCTTCCATATAAGGTATCTGTTCTTGGATTTTTTGAAACCCATACTATTTCTCTCTTTCCAAATGGAACAGGTCTTGCTCCTGTCACCCATCCATATTGAAAATATGCAGCTTTGTCTCTTGCTTCTTGTGCTGTTATCCAATTTGGTTCTATATTTGAATTTTCTACTCCTTGTTTTTGTAATTCCTTTTGATAGGCAATATAATCTCCTAAAATAAAATCTTCTCTTGAATCAAATGTACCATGTATATCTGGGTTTATTGTAAATGTTGCTCCATCTCTTGCATATATTTCTACTAATTCTTGTTTTTGATTAAATGATTTTTCTAAAACACCTGTATCTACCTCTAAAATATCTCTTGATAATTTCTTTAAAATAATTTCGAAGTTTTCTTTTTTAGAATTAGGATTATATAAAAAAGTTCTAACATGATCTATTTCTTCTTTTAAATCTTCTACTGTTCCCTCTTCTTCTTTTGGTACTATATCCCACTCTACTGCACCAATCTCATCAATAATTGCATCTATACACATACTCACAAAAGGTGTTGCAGCTAATCTCCTTATTGTAGTTATGTCTGTATATCTTGGATATCCAAAAGCTGGTTTATATAGAAATTTTGGGATGTATGCTTTATGGATTCCACCTCTCTTGGATTCTATAATTTTATCTACTTTAGGTACTGATTTCTTTCCAAAATTAAATAAATTTTTGAAACTCCACTTTTTAGTCATTATGATTTGAAATAAAGGATGTATATGTTATTATAATTGTTTTTCTAACAAATATTTCACTCTTTTATTATTTATAAAACTTATTGTAATTTTTTAAATCTTCAACTTAAAAACCCAAATGCTAACTTTTCTTTATCTTCCCATATTAAAAACACTGCAGAGTCACAATTAGAAACTAAAAGATTATTTGCATAATAAACTTTATCCTTATTTACTGTTAAGTTGTATACATTTATTCCTTTCCCTGAGTAATGCAGCACATTTTGCTGAACAGGTCTTTCCTTTAGAATATTTAAATCTTTTATAATACTCTTTATTGCAATAAGCACATTTTCTATATTCACTATACCTACCATTTTCCATATATTTCTTAAGAGCACATTTTCTTGAACAAAATTTTGTTTTTTTTGATTTTGATTTATACTCCTTTCCGCATTGTTCACATATATGTCTTCTTTTTGGTATTTTTGCAATTGAGTTTTTGTAGTGTTCTTTATGCCACTTTCTTCCTTCTTCTGATTTGTGCCATTCTTTAGCTTTCTCTTGAGCTTTTTTAAGGTTTTCATTATTCCTCTTTCTATATTCTTCATCTTTAAATTTTTCTTTAAGGTGTCCTTGTCTGTGTTTTTTATCTTCCACAAGTTTAAGATTTTCTGGATAATTATTAAGGGTATTTCCATCAATATGGTGAATAACAAATCCCTTAGGAATTTCTTTATTGTTATAATCTTTCCATATTTCTCTATGGAGTGCTTTTTTGTATCTTTTTTTGTTTTTCCGATAATCTTTATAGAAGTATCTACCATTTCCCGAAACCCAATATTTCTTTCCTTTGTATTAAATAAATTTTTTATTCTCCATTTTAATAGGTTTATTATATTACTATTTTCTAATACGCTCGTATATTTTAAGTGTTTAGCCTTTTTGAAACTTCCCCTATCATATATTTTATGTTCAGGAGTTGATTTTAATATGTTTCCTTTATTTGTTTTTGTTTCTATTATTTTATTAACTTTTCTTTTAGATTTTGCCAAAACTTTCCTAAAACCAAAAGGAGTTAAAACTTTTGTTCCTTCTTTTATATCTTTAATAGGTATATCTCCATTAATTGTTGTTATCAGGGTATCCCCAGTAAAACAAAAATCTGGAGACTTTTCTGGGTCCTCTATTTTTTTCTTACTTGAACTTGTTAATTTCCACTTCATTTTCATTAATTCATTAATTAATTCTTTGTCATCTGGTATGTCTATCATTTCTTCATTAAAAAGAGACCTTAATCTAAAATAATTCTCTGCTTTTTTATTAATGAAATGGTCTTTTTTTATGGCTTGTTCTCCAAAATGACACCCTATAATTTTAACATTTTTTAATCTTTTTTCTTCTACTAATTCCTTTAATCTGCTTAATGGTCCTGATCCTATTCCTATTCTATCTATATTTACCTCTGTTTTTGTCTTTCCATTGTAGTTTTCTTTTATTTTTTCAAATATTCTACCTACTACTTCCATCGGTTCACTTTTTGGTTCTGAATATCCTCCTATAATCTGATACTTATTCTCTTTTTTCACTCCCCAGTAGATAACGGTATAATCTAATCCTTGGTCTGCTGGGTCACAGGATATTATTCTTTTAAATTTCTTTAGTTCTTTCTTTGCATCATTAACTTCTTTTTCGGTGTGTTTATAGGGTTTTTCTAATATTTTCTCTATTTTCTTTAATTCTTTTTCAAATCCAAAGTCTTGGTTTTTTGCTATGTTTATCTTTGCAAGATTAAAAAGACTATCTTCACTCTCTTCTGGAAAGTCTGATTCATATAATACTGTAAATTCTAATGGTGTCAACTCTTTTCTTTGTTCTTCTACAAATTCTCTTGTTGTCCTTCCTTCCTTTATTGCCAATTCATAACCTATATGATAATGTTTAAAGTTAGGATCTATTGAGTGTTCAAATGCTACATTGTCCCTATCCCATGGATTATATAACTCAATTAATACACTCTCCTCAGGATTATCTCCAAGCATTCGTGTTATCTTTGCATTTGCTTCTCTGCTTATTAAACATGCTTCGTCTTTTACTATTATCCCTCCACTTTCTCCTACTCCAAATCCCATTAATCTGTTTGCTTCTCCTTCTGCTGAAAATACTCTATATTCACACCCATTTTTGAATGTCTGTCTTTTTTTACTTGCTTCTTTTTTTAATCTGTCTTTTCCTTTGCTTTTTATTTCTGCAAGACTAAAGAAATAATCACTTTTAAATAATAATTCTGTCATATAATTTCTAAGTATTTGTGCCTGTTCTGTTTGTGGTGCTATTAATGCTATTTTTTTATCTTTATTGATCATTATAAAAAGTGCTACTGCAATTGCTACACAATAAGTCTTTCCATATCTTGTCATTGCACTTATAGTTATTCTTCTTTTTCTTTGAAATACTATATCGGCCACTATCTCTTGCTGTTTTGGTGTTAGATCTATATCAAAATATAGTTTTGCCAGAAATTTAACATTTTTACTCTTGAGTGCTTTCTTCAGAATCTGCTTCGTCATTGCACTCCTCCCATAGTTTTTGTAAGTTTATATCTATTCCACCCTTTCCAGTGGAATGTTCTATTTCTTGTTTATATCCATATCCTCTTTCTCTTCCTCTTTTATGTTTTAACAATGCTATTTTAATTGCTTTAATGCTTCCTTCTTTTATCTTTTGATTTAGTTTTGATTCTGCAAGGTCCTGGGTTTTTTGAGCTTCTTCTTCGTATAATTCTCTTGCTTTTTGAACTCTATTTAAATAATCATATACTGCTTTTCTTGATACTCCGAGTCTTCTTGCTATTAATGATTTTATTCCTCTGGTGTTTTCTAATGCTTTTTTGAACTTTTCTAAGTTAATTTTTGTCATTTTTGTAAAGTTTGTAAAGTTTATTGTTTAATTGCCTTCTTTTTTGTGAATTCTTCCCAACGTTCTATGATTAAACTGCAATATCCTGGATCTAATTCTATTAAAAAGCAATTTCTTTCTTTTTCGTCACAAGCTATGAGAGTGCTTCCACTTCCTGCAAAGGGGTCCAATACGTTGTCTCCCTTGTTTGAGCTGTTTACAAGCGCTCTTTCTGCTAATTTGGGTGGTTTCTGAGTTGGATGGATGTAATCTTTTGAATTTTCTTTCTTTATTTCCCAGACTGTTGATTCTTTTTTGATTTTTTTAAGTAGTTTTTTTAGTTCTTCTTCTTTCATACTGTCTATGTCCATTTTTGTAAGAATTGTTCTGTTTGTCCTTGTTCCATAAAATTTAGGTTGTTCGTTTATTCTGCATCCATAAAAAATCGGTTCATGACACCAATGATAGTGTGATCTTCCAAGTACGTGATGTTTATTCCAGATTAATTGTTGTTTTACTTCAAAATTTGCTTCGTTTAGGGCTTTTTCGAATATTATTTGGTTTGAACTTGAATGAAATACATAAATTGCTCCATCCTGTTGTAGGTATTCATTTACTTGTTCAAATGATTCTTTTATTAATTCATATAAATCTTCTCCTCTTAGGTCATCTCCTTCTATTACATCCCATTTTCTATCATTTCCTCTTTTTGGGCTTCTTCTGCATTGATTTGCCATTCCTTTATAACTTACTCCATATGGAGGGTCTGTGAATACTAATTGCACTGATTTCTTTTCAAGTAGTTTTTCATATACTTTTGGGTCTGTTGAATTTCCACATATTATTCTGTGGGGTCCCATTTGATACATGTCTCCAGGATTGATTTTGTATTTTGGTTCTTTTTTTCCTATTGTGAAGTCATCTGATTGATCTAAGATTTTTTCTATTTCTGCTTCTGAAAATCCAGTCATATCCATGTCTTCTATTGTTTCTATTTCTCCTTTTAATAATTCCCAGTCCCAATCACTTTTTTCATGTGATTTGTTGTCCATTATTCTAAATGCTTTTATTTGGTCTGGACTTAAATCATCTGCCTTTATGGTTGGGAGTTTTTTTAAGGATTCTAATCTTTCTTTTAATATTGATACTTCATCTAATTTGTTGTCTTTTTTTGCTTTATCTATTTTTTCATTTATGAAGTGTTCTGCTTTTGGTATTGATTTGATTCTTGTATGTCCTGCTACTATTTCATTGTTTTTATCGAGAATTATTGGATTCTTAAATCCGAAGTTTGCTATTGATTTTGCTACTGTATCAATTGCTTTTTCATTTTTACGAGGGTTTTTAGAATAAGGTTTTATTTTCTTTAAAGACAAGTGTTCTATTTTTAGTTTATTCATTTGTGATTCCTTGTTCTTGCATTGATTTAATTATTCCTTGTTCTACGCTTTCTGTTAGTTCTGCCATATGATTAAATGAATTCATAAAAATTTCCCTTCCAATTCTTATTTGTGAGTTTTTCATTAAAAATTCTAAGTTTAGTTCTTTTTCTGCTCTTTTTAGTTCAGACATTTTTATTATTGCTCTATTAAAAAATTTATGCCCTTTTAGTATCATTTTTAAGCATACCATTTATCTATTTTATTATATTCTTCTGATATTTCTTCATCTGAAATATGCTCTAAAAGTAAATCATCTGCATCTATGTGTGCTTGTTCTTTGTCATCGTTTACTTGAAGTTTTTTTAATTCTTCAATAATTTCTTCTTTATTCATCTTTATTCTACTCCTATGTAATCTTCTGGATTATACTTATTTGTATTGATTATTATTACATTAAAATCATTAGGATATATCCTTGCTTTTTGGTTGGCTATTTCTTGGGTCTTTTTAGGTGTTTTTGGTGTTTCTATTTCTATGATATATCCTTTTCCATCTTTTATTGCTACAATGTCTGCTCTTTTGTTACTTCTTTCAAATATTGCTTCTGTCCAAATGCTAAATCCTTTATTTATTAATCTTTTAAATACTTCAAATTTAATGTTTTCGTGTTTGTCTGTGTTATTGGGATAATATCTAAAACAGTTGCAATGGGACCCTGATCTATTGCTTATTCTTATCTGATTTTCCAGTTCCTTGTTTCTTCTTATCCTTTCCATCCAGTTTAGTTTTCTTCTCATTATTTTTAGTGAAATTAACTCTTGAACCTACTGTTTTTTTTATTAGATTTATTTCTTTGTTTAATTTTTTTATACTATCTTCATCTAATTCTTTTTGTTTTTTTGCACCTTTTATTTTGTCTTTTTGTTTTTCTAAGTCTTGTTTAAATTGTTTCTTATCTTCTTGCATCTGTGCAATTACTTTTTTAACTCCTTCATTTGTAAGTTCTGTATGGAAGGTTATTTCCACAGTTCCATATTTCTTGTCGCCATATACTTTCTTTGAGTCTATTTGTTTCCTTTTTAGGATCTTTCTTCTATCATCATACTTTATCTCACCTTCTTTCTCAGTCATTTTTTTCCTCCTTTGATTTAGTTAGTTCGAATAGTACTTCTTGGAAATTGTCTTTATCTTCAAACTCTAAAGTTTCATTTTTTATATTAATTCCCAATTTGTTGTTATGTCTAAATATTTCTATCATTTTTCTTCTCCTTCAAAAATTTCAAGAGGAATATCCTCTATTTCTTCAAGTTCTTTTTTTATTTGTTTTTCTGCTCTCTTTGATAATTTGGGTTTTATTATTTTTATTAATAGGTCTCTTATATAAATTTGATAATCCTGTTCTGTCTTTTCAGAATGTAAATCTCTTATTTTCTTACAAGCTACACTAAATGCTTTGTGTCCTATTCTATCAACTTTAAACCATTCTTCAGTACCAAAAATCTCTCCTGGTGTCTTGGTTTTACACAAATCCTTTTCAAGATTATCTATTCTTTCTTCTGCCTTTAATATCTCTTGTTTTAGATTTATTTCATTTCTTAGTGTTTGTGTTTTTAAACTCATTTTTTATTTTTCCTAAGCCTATTTAATTCTTCTTCTTTTTCTTCAATAGTTTTCTTTAGTTTTTCTTCATCATTTATACTTTGGAAAATCTTATTAACTACAAGTCTGACTCTCTTAAATCCATATTTCTTAATAAGTTTCTCTATTTGAATAGTTATTGAATTCTTTGCTCTTTTTTCTACATCGTTAATTGTTCTGATTTGTTTTTTCATCTTTTGTTTCCTTTGATTTAGTTATATCCTTTTTTCTTTTGATTCCACTATTTTTTTTGCTTCTTTTTTATCCATTAATTTCCATAATTTTTCAAGTTCTTTGAGTATCTCTTTTCCCTTTTCTGTTATTTCTATTTTTTCTGGTGTTGTTTTTGAATCTATTTTTAATAATTTATTTTGTGCTAATATTCTTGTTTTGTGCCATACTTTTTCATATTGTATGCCTAAGTTTCTTGAGATTGCCCTTCTGTCCATCTCTTGGGATTTGTTTGTTTCCTTCAATATTCTATAATGTATCTTATTGATTGATTTTACTGATTTTGTTGACATTATCACTCTCTTTTTATTTTTATTTGTCCTGCATCGTTGATCTCTAATATTCCTTCGTTTTTAAGTTCGGCAATTGCAGCATTAATTGAATTATTTGAAACTCCTAATTTGTAATATATTTCAGATTTATAAATAAACTCTTCTTGTTCTTTTAGGAATTCCTTAATTTTTTTGTAAGTATTCAAATAAAGGGTCGTTTGTTTTCCCTTCACTATTGGTTTGTTTGCATCTTCCATATGTAATGTAATATATGTGTTATTATAAATGTTTCTATTTTCTCATTTATTAACATTAAAATTTAATTCTTGTTGTTTTGATTCTGTACTATGAAATCTATTCCCACAGAAGGCACATCTGTATCCTTTATTAAGTTTGACTACATTTTCACTTCTATCACATTTTGGACATTTTATTTTTTTATTCATTTTTGATTATTGCTCAGGGAGGAGTCGAACCTCCATCACAAGATTTCGCAAATAAAAAAGATGGGGCTTTTTTATATTCATGGGTCTTGTATTCTGACCACTAAACTACCGAGCATTTTGTGAGTGAGCAGAGGACATCACAAAATTCAGAAAACATAAATTTTCAAAATCTATCATCAGGATGTTTTACCTCCCTCACTCTTCTCCTGACCATATCTTTTACCCCCATCATATTCTCTAAATTCCTTGTATTTCACTAACCTCTTTCTTCCATCGTTTGGGTCTTTTACCTTGTATGCAATTAGAATTTTACTAAAAATATGATTATCTAAATACCATCTGCACTTTTCTTTTTCTTCTTGAGATAAGTATCCATTTGTTTTGCACTCTACTCCGAATGTTCCAACGCAATGGTGTTTTTTTTCTTCTAACTGTTTTTTTACTTCTAAATTAAGATTTTTGTGCCATGCTACAAAATCAGGAAATCCTGTGCTCGTTTTCCTAAATCTTCCTTGCTTTGCTGCTACACATTTTCCTGTTCTTTTCTCTGGAGGCCTATTTATGTTCTCTTCATTCCACTCTATGTTATTTTGCCACTTGCTAACTATCCAACCTTTTGATTCTAAATCCTTACGAGTCTTTCTTTCAAATCTTCTACCTCTTTGTAGATTTCTTTTTCCTTGTTTTACTTTTTTAGGGTCTTTCATTCTTTATGTCTATCTCCTTCTTTTTTCATCTCTTTCCAGACTTTCCTTGATTTGTCATCCATATACATCTCTGGATTATCTGATTTGAATCTTTCTTCCCATCCCTGGAAGTATCCACATTGTTTTTCAAATCTTATGTTTTTGTCTGGAAATCTTCGCTTAAAAAATTCGTCTGTTATTTCTTCTGTGTTCATTTTTGATTATTACCTCCTTTTATTTCATCACTTAGATCTTCTTTATTCCAATTTATGTTAATGATTATTCCTATTAAAATAAAAATTAATCCTAACCATTCATGGCCAATAAAATCCCAAAATGTGAATTCTCCCCAGGCCCATATGTGTTCTATAATTAGAAATCCTCCAGCTCCTATTAACAACATTCCGAATAAGTTTTTGCTGTATTTTATTTTGCTTCTATTTAGATATTTTGTCATCTTAGTTTTACTCCTTTCCTCTTCATGATATATATTTTTCTCATAAGGTGCTTACAATGCTTACAGGTATTCATTCCAGATTTATATGCTGGTTTATTATATTTTTGTAGTGACTTTTTATTATTTGTCCTAAATCCTATGCATTCACATCCCATATTAATTATTTTGTTTTTTTCTATTTTTTCCCATACTTTATACCAATCTTTTCCATTTGTGCTTTGTATGTTTTCTTTGTATATCATTTTTCTTCCTCCTGTAAATTTTCTTCTTGAATTAAATTTAAAATTCTTTGATTGAGGTTTATGTTTTTGGGTATAACTTTTATATTATTTTTCTTCATTTCTTTTTTATAATCAATTCCATCTTTTTTAATTAATTTAATTATTTTTTCTCTTTCTTCTGCTTTGCCTTTCTTTATTCCTACTTGAAATATATTCTCTTCTTTTTCTGTTAATTCCAATTCCTCAAACATTATATCCATCTTTCACTCCTTTCCCTCCTGTAAATCTTTTTTTAATTCCTGACCACATTTATCACAAAATCTTTTTTTATCTTTAATTATTATCTCTCCATCTAAACAAAAATGTTTTGAATTCTCTCTTCTTCCTTTAATCGAATTGCATTTGATATTATTACAAGCAAAACATACTGCATAATAATTAATATCTCTACAATTAATATCCCTACAATTAATATCCCTACAATTAATATCCCTACAATTAATATTCCTACAATTAATATTCCAACAATTAATATTCTCACAATTAATATTCCAACAATTAATATTCTCACAATTAATATCCCTACAATTAATATCCCAACAATTAATATTTCTACAATTAATATCCCTACAATTAATATTCCCACAATCAATATCCTTACAATTAATATTCTCACAATTAATATTCCCACAATCAATATCCTTACAATTAATATTCTCACAATTAATAT
>CAYPRJ010000015.1:0-14842 GCA_964413095.1 Candidatus Woesearchaeota archaeon | reverse complement strand
GTGTCGGAGTTCACGCATTAAAAGGGATCGTTAGCTGGGTTAAGAACGTCAACGTAGCGGCGTTGCTTCAGAGTAATCTGTTGAAAAATAAAATCGGCTCATATCGGTGAAACCTAATTTTTTCTTGGATTCACTGTCTGATTAAGACAAAGAATTAATAACAAGAAAAGCAGGGTAATACCGAGGGAAGATGATGATTGTATTAGAATTGTTGCTTCGCAAAGATTAATAAAATTGTTAATGATAAAACTGAGAGTTCTTTATTATAATAAAATTAATCGAGCGAATGAAATGAGCGAACAAATTTGAGAGATCATTTATCCCCGTAGAGACTTAGAGTCCGTTAAAAAACGGCGCATGAGAATAGAACCTAAGCACTCATGTGAAAAATTCTAGAGTTCTGTATTATAAAAACAGAACTAATACGCCGATCTCCTTCTGAAAATGCGCTTCGCGAAATTGATTTAATTTTTCCAGCCACAAGACAGGGAAAAATTTTGAAGAAGATGTTAATGTCAAAAAAAATTTCAAGAGTTGGTTTAAACTTACTTAAAAAATTTACGGCTTAACTTAATTCTCGACGAAAAACTTGACGGAGTCAGTTTTGAGTTATCAATATCGAACGAAGTGAGCAATTTAACAAGAAGGATGATGGTATAGTCCATGCCAGTCGAAAGATTGGAATAACATTGCGCGAGACAGTTTGTATGATATCTACTAGGTGTGTTGTTGAGTGAGTGGAACGAGCTTATAGTACGAGAGGAACTAGGCTCGGATGCCTCTGGTGAGCAGTCCTTATTAGGGCGCTGCATAGCTACGCATTGTTTGGATAAGAGCTGAAAGCATCTAAGCTCGAAGCCATCCGCAAAACGACTCAACTAAGGCCGTTGTATAAGACAACGTTGATAGAGCTCTTGTGTAAGATTCAAGCTTCGGCGAGAATTTCAGCATAGAGCTACTAAAAGCCTCAATTTGAGATTTCAAATTGAATCAATCGTTCGCTATTGAATGTTTGAATCAAACGGAAGCCTCATTTGTATTTAAGAATTTAAGGAAATTTCCAGTGTTTATGATTTGATATTCTAAAAAAATTTTGGTATAATAATATTTAAATAGTTCTTATGAATGGATTTTTTATGGAAAACTTAAAGAATATAAAAAATGAAAATGTGAGAAAAATTGCTCTTCTTGCAGAAGAAGAAAAAGACAAAGGATTTGAACCTTTAATGTCTTATTCTGAAGCTTATGGTGGAGAAGTAGCATAATTAAATTTATTTTTTCTTTTTTGTTTTTATAATGGAAAGTATAACTGCAGTTATAGAACTTACTGAAAAATGTAATATGGGATGTACTTTCTGCTTAAGACCTTCTTTTAAAAAAGAATCAATGAACCTGAAAACACTTGAAAAAATAATAAAACATCTTCTTAATTATTCTAGTGGAAGAGTTGATTTTATATGGCATGGAGGAGAACCATTATTGCTGGGAATAAATTTCTTTAAAGAAATACCTAAATTACAAAAAAAGTATAATAAGAAAAAAATTCTAATTACAAATAACATTCAAACAAATGGATTGCTCCTATCAAAAGAATTCGCTGAATTTTTTGGTAAAGAAAAATTTAATGTTGGAACAAGTTTACAAGGATACAAAGAAATTCATGATAAAAGTAGACTAGATCTGGGAGGTAATCCTACTTTTGAAAGAATAATTAAAAATATCAAAAGATTAGAAACAAAACCTTCAGCGATTGTTGTATTAACAAAAAACATTATTGGAAAAGAAAAAGAAACCTATAATAAATTAAAACACCTTGTTAAAGGAATGAGAATATCAGAATGTTTCCCTTCAGGAAAAATCAATAATAAGAATAAACTATTAAGTCCTAAAGAATACGGAAAATCTATGATAAAATTTTATGAAGCTTGGAAAAAAGATGTTCATCCTATTGATCTAAGACCAATAACTGAGATAATAAAAGCGTTAGTTAAAGGAAAATGTGGGGGGTGCCTATATTCTCAAAAAGCCTGTAACTTTTCTGTTATTGGAATAAAATCTAATGGAGATTTTTACACGTGTATGAGAGCATACCCTTCTAAAGAATTCTTATTGGGGAATATTAAAGATAATCCCCTTAGAAAATTGTTACTAAAAGCCAAAAAAGATTATAATAGAAGAGTTAAGGTATTAAAATCTAAAGACTGTAAAGATTGTCTATTTTGGAATGTTTGTAATGGGGGGTGTTCTCAGGAATCATTTCAACTTTATGGAGATTTGAATCATAAATCCTTTTATTGTGAAGGAAGAAAGATGTTGTTTGAACATATTCTTAATGATTTAAAAGTAAAATGAAACAATTAGGGTATACAACAATAAATGAAAGAGCTTTTGATTTTCTTGCTGGAAGATATAGGGAAAGAATGGTGGAATCGGTTAATCAAAATCGCTTGGTTAATGGATTTTCTCAATGTATTTTAGATAATTTTAGTAATCCAAAGGTATTAAAGATTGGTGTTGGTTCTGGAGATATGTTAAGGTATTTTTCTAAATTGAGTATTAAAACAACTGCTATAGATATTTCATCTAAAATGATAGAAGTAGCAAAAAGAAAATCCCAAATGATAGATTTTATTTATTCAGATTTTATAAGTTATAATTTTTGTGAGGAAAGATTTCCTGGGGTCTTTGCTGATTCCGTTTTACACCTATTTCCAAGAGATAAAATTGAGGAAGTTTTTGATAAAGTCTATTCAATTTTAGAAAACAAGGGTTCATTTTATATTTCAATTCCATTATTTGATAAGTCTAAAGAAGAGATTATAGAAAGAGGCGAAGAGGATAATAGAGTCCCAGAATTTAGAGAGAGGTATACTGAAAGAGATTTTAATCTTCTACTCATCAATACAAAATTTGGCTTATTGGAAAAATCAATAACTGATTTTGAGGATTCAAAAGGAAACAGTTTATCAAAGCTAAACGCTTTATTAGTTAAATAAAGATGTTAAAATTAATCCTTATCAGGCACGGAGAAGAAAAGAGAATAAAAGAAAACAAAGTAAATTATCAATCTAATGATTCTAATTTGACTATTAATGGAATTAAGCAAGTAAAAAAATTAGCTTTGAAGTTAAAAAAGTTTAATATAAATAAAATTTATTCAAGCGATATTAAACGAGCCTTGCAAACTACCAAAATTATAAATAGAGAATTAAAAATTGAAATAAGAATAGACAAAAGATTAAGAGAAAGAAATCTTGGAGATTTTGAAAAGTTTGGGAATAATTGGCGTGAAGAGTTTAATAAATTAAAAGAAAAGAAATTAAATAAAGGTATTCCAATTGAGGAAATAAGACCTCCAAATGGAGAAAATTTATATGATTTTAGAAATAGAATAAAGTCTTTCATGAATGATTTATCCAATATAAAGGGAAATATTTTAGTTTCTGCACATAAGGGGGTTAATACTGCAATAATAAATTTTGCTCAGAATTGGAACATTAGAGAATTTAAACCAATAGAACAGAATTATGCTTGTATTAATAGTTTGATTTTTGAGAATGGTAAATGGAATGTTTTGGTTATTAATGATATTAGTCATCTAACACAAAATGAGATTTAAAGAATATTCAAGAATAAATAATTGTAATCTAATTAGTAAAACAGAACAAAGTGAAGTTTTCTTGGTAAATAAAACAAAAAGAAATTCTATTTGTAAAAGATTTTATTCTAAAATAGACAAATGTAAAGAAGAACTTGCGTATCATTTCATTAAAGAAAAAGGCTTTATACACATACCTAAAATAACATTTTGTGGTGAGGATTTTATAGAGATGGAAAAAATAAAAAAATTAAAAGAACCTTTATTAAGAGAATCTATCAAAAATATTAAAGAAATGTATTTTAAAACTTTTGAAGACAATTATGCAGAAAATATTTTTCCAACTTTGGATTTATCAAAAGAGAAACTTTTCCATCGGCTTTCCTATTTACCAAGAGAATTAGAGAAAGTTGAAATCAATGAAACAATTAATATCAATGATCTGGAAAAATTTATTGATAAAAATTATAATCCTTCATCGCATAGATGCCTAATTCATGGAGATCTCAAATCTGTACATATAATTCCTTCTTTTAAAGATAAAATTTATTTTATAGATTTGGGTCTTATGAGTATTGGGAGTCCCTGGTATGATTTAGCTTTTCTTTATATGGAATCATCTAAAAACTCAAGATTTTCAGAACTCCTAAAAAACTCTTATTCTGAACTTAGAAATATCTTTAAGATTAACAGAGAAGAAACTAAAATATATTTGCGTTCTGCTATTTTTTATCGTTGCCTTTATAATCTCTTATTTGCTTTAAGACATAGACCCAAAAAATCCCAATTAAGAACAATTAAAGAATTAGAAAAAATAATTTGTAAATGAGATTATATCTTATTCGTCATGCAAAAAGAGGACATGGAAAAAAACAGGATATGCTTACAAAAGAAGGAAAAAAGCAGTCAGAAAATTTGGCAAAAAAGTTGAGAACACTAAAAATTGATAAAGTTATCTGTGGAACATCAAAAAGAGCTACCGAAACTGCAAAACCTTTTCTTAAAAAGTTTAATGGACAGATAGAATTTACAGGTTTAGTTAATGAGCAATCTTTGGGAATCTTAAAGGGAAAAACAAAAAATGAATGGAGAGACGCTATTTTAAAATCAAAATTATTAGAAGAAGATTTTCGTCCTGAAAAAGGAGAAAACAAGAAAGACGTTATTGATAGAGTTAAAAAATTTATTATTAAATTAAAGAAAGAAAACCATGAAAACATTGCAATTTTTAGTCACTCTGGATTTATCTCTTATCTAATGATTATATTTCTGAATAAGAATATTGAAGAATCAAAAAATTTTAGAACTAATTTTTGTTCTATCCTTTCTGTTGAGTTGGATAAAGAATTTAATGTAATTTGTTATAATATTCTCTAAATCTACTAACTATTTTTTCTTCATAATCTCTCTTTGATTTATGAACATTAAAACAATTGCAGGAATTATATAATACCAATTTCCACTAAAAAAAGTTAATGCAATAAATCCTATAGCTATTAAAGAAAGAATTATTACTTTAATATTTGGTTTCATAATAATTCAGAGAAAAGTAAGAATTTAAATGTTTTTATTCAAATAATCTTTTAATTTTTCTTTTAAAATTTTAATTAATTGAGGATCGTCTCTATAATACACGTCAGGGATATTTAAAACATGGATTGGTTTGTTTTTAACTTGTTTTGAAAATCTTTGAAGAATAAAATCTTTCTGGAAATTTTCCATCACAAAAATTTCATCAGCCCATTCAACAGACTGCTTTGTAATAGAAGTTTGTGCCAAAGGATGAATTCCTACTGATTTTGCTTCATGATTACTATCTTCAAAAAGAGATTCTGCTGTTGGAGATCTTTGAAGATTAGCATTGCATACAAATAAAATCCTCATATTAAAATATAAAAAAGGGATTATTAAAATTTATTTGAAAAACCCGAAACACTTAAAAAAGCTCTTTTTTTGGACTTAACATGACAATAAAACAAGGAGATAAAGTTTCTGTTGAATATGAAGGAAAACTTGACAACGGACAGGTTTTTGATAGTTCAAACAAAACAGGTGAGTCAAAACCAATTGAATTTGAAGTTGGAGCTGGGCAAGTAATTTCCGGATTTGATAAAGCTGTTGAAGGCATGGAAAAAGGACAAGAAAAAGAATTTTCAGTTGAATCAAAAGATGCTTATGGAGATAGAAAAGAAGAATTGAAAAAAGAAATTCCTAAAAGTTCTCTGCCTGAAGGACAAGAACCAAAAGAAGGAATGATGTTAGTTTTAAATACTCCGCAAGGACAGCAAATTCCAGCAAAAATAACAAAAGTCAGCGACGATAAAATAACAATAGATTTAAATCATCCTTTAGCAGGACAAAATCTTAATTTCAAAATCAAAGTTGTTGATGTTAAAAATTCTGAATAAATTTAAAAAATTTAAAAACAAAAAATTCACCTCTTTATTTTTAGTTTTAACAAATTAAAATCTTCTATTTTTATTGAAATTTCCTCTTGACCTTTGTGGTCGGTCTTCCATTGGACGAGCTTCAGAAACTTTCAATTCTCTGCCTTCACAATCTTTTTCATTCATTTCTGAAATTGCTTTTTTTGCTGTTTCTTCATCTGCAATTTCTACAAAACCAAAACCTTTGCTTCTTCCAGAAAATTTATCCTTAATGAGTGTGACTTCTCCAGGATTATATGCTGAAAAAAGTTCTTTAAAAGCATTGTCATCAAGACTAAAAGGCAAATTACCTATATATAATTTCATTTTTTCCTCCTTATATTTTAATTAGAATGAGTTCTAACATTGAATTTAACTGACATATAAATTCTTAATAATGTGACTATTTAAAGTTTGTTATTTTGTAATTGTCTCTCCCATTTTACTGCTCTTTTGATTTCAGACCTTAACCAAATCTCTATTAGTTTTACAAGATAAGCTCTTTAATTCTTCTTAAAATCAAAACGCAATTACGAAATTTAAAAATCCTGCAAAGCTAACCCAAAGTAAGTAAGGAACTAAGAAATAAGAGGATAATTTATTTATTTTATAAGTTGTAAAAATCATTGCAAGAATTGAGAGCCATAATAATATTAATTCAAAAAAAAGCTAATGCTGGAAATTTCAAAGTGAAAAATAAAACACCCCAAAGAACATTCAAAAACAAATTTATTCCAAAGACAATTGCTATTTTTTTCTTTTGTTTTGCTTTTTTTGCAGAAGTCCATGAAAAATAAAGGATAGTGCTATTAGGAAAAATAAGATATTCCATACAAGGGGGAAAACAAAATTTGGTGGAGTTATTTCTGGTTTTATGTTTTCATACCAATCTGAATTTACATTTGGAGAAGTAAACAAGCTTCCAAGAAAAGCAATTGCGTAAACAATAATCAAAGAAAATGCAAGAACTTTAAAATTTATTTTCATTCTATAACTTCTCTTAAATTCTCTGAATCAAAAGTTAATCCTTCTATTTTATAAGAATCTTGAGTAAAATAAAGAGTTAAAGTTACATTCTCTTTTTCAAAAACACAAGGATATTGAAATGCTTTGTATTCTTGATAAGCAACTAAAGTCGGCTCACTTTTTGAGATATATTTTCCACTTGTTTCATCAAGAAGAGTTTTTGTTTCTTGAAAAGACTGCTCATTCATTAAATTTTTCACTTTCTCAGAAAAATCCTCGCTAAATTTAGAATAATCATTATTATTAAATGCCTGCAAGATATTTTCTGCTATAGAATTAAATTTATCAACATCTTCTGGCAATTCTTTTTCTTTTGGAGTAAAATCTCCTCCTGAATTTTTTTGAATAAAATGAAATGAAACTAATGCAGTTAATAAAACTATCAAAGCTACAAGAATTATTATCAATGTTTTCTTTTTTATCTTTTTTGTTTTTTTCATTGAAAACCCCTTATTTAAATAATTAATCTCATGCCCATTCGCTATTCATAACTAATATTTATTGAAGTTAATAATTTTACTTCTTTAAATAAATTGATATTTACTAAATTAAATTTAGTTACAGTTATTAAAGAAAAAGAGTTTTTAAAATTATTTAATTTATCTTGTTAAGTTATTGTTCAATTACATATGTGAATGATTTAAAAGAATCAACTGAATAATTAGTCTCCATTTCTATAACTTTTATATTTAAAAAATTTGTAAACTTCTCCAACAACAAAAGCACTTGAAGATACTAAAGTTATTAACATGAATTCTAAAAAGTTTAAAGGAGAAAATTGAAAAATGTTTTGCAAGAAAGGAATGTAAAGGACTCCTAACATTGCTAAAAAAGATGCTGTTACTCCTACAAGAAGCCATTTATTTGAAAAAAATTCTATATTAAATAAAGAATGTTTCAATGAACGCATATTAAAAACATTGAAAAGTTGGAACATTGACATTGTAACAAAAGCAACAGTTCTTGCTTTATCTAAACCTTGAGGAAGAAAATGTTTAAAAAGAGGAATTGTTCCTAAAGCCATAAGTCCTGCTATAATAAATAAAAAAGGAAGTATCTCTTTATTCAAGATTTTTTCTTTTTTGTCTCTTGGAGGTTTATTAAGAATTCCTGTGTGTCCTGGTTCCATAGCCAAACTAATATCAGTAACACCACTAGTTACTAAATTAAGATATAAAACCTGAATAGGAAGCATAGGTAAAGGAAAACCTAAAGCTAAAGAAGAAACAATTGTTACATTTTCTGCAACACTTGTATTTACCAAAAAGAAACTTGTCTTTCTAACATTCTGGAAAACAATCCTTCCTTCTTCGATTGCATTTACAATAGATGCAAAATTGTCGTCGGCAAGAACAATTTCACTTGATTCCCTTGCAACATCTGTTCCAATGATTCCCATAGCAATTCCTATATCTGATTTTTTTAGAGAAGGAGCATCATTAACACCATCACCAGTCATTGCAACAATCTCTCCTTTTTCCTGAAGAGTTTTAATAATTTTCATTTTCATTTTTGGAGTAACTCTTGCAAAAATACTGACTTCAGATATAGCTTTGTCAAATTCTTTTTTAGATAAATCTTTTAAATCATTTTCTGTAAGAGCTTTTGCATTTCCTTTAACCAAACCAATTTCTTTTGCTATTGCAACAGCAGTTTCTTTATGGTCACCTGTTTTCATAATAACTCTAATTCCTGCATTTTTTGCTTTTTTTATTGCTTCTTTAACTTCTTTTCTTGGGGGGTCTTTCATTCCAACTAATCCAACAAAAACTAAATTATTAACTAATTCTTTAGAAACAGAGTTTGTTGTCTGAGGCAAATCTTTATATGCTAAAGCCAAGACTCTCATACCTTGTTTTGCAAGATTTTCTGCTTTTTTCAAAAATTCTTTTTTTGTTTTTTCATCTAAATTTATTTTTTTATCTGATTTTAAAAAATGAGATGATTTTTTTAATAATGTTTCAAAAGCTCCTATGCTATAAAGCTGTTTTTTTCTTTGAGAAGAAACTAAACTTGCTCTGAATTTTAAATCAGAACTAAAAGGAAGATCATCGATTATTTTTTCCTCCATTGTATCTTTTTTCAATCCTGCTTTTCTTCCTAAAACAATAAATGAAACTTCTGTTGGGTCTCCCATGATTTCATAATCTCCGTCTTTTCTTAGTAAGTCTCCTTTATTGCAGAGAGTTGATATAGATAATATTTTCTTTAATATGGAATTTTTTAATGGATGTATTGGTTTTTTTCCTGAGAAGAATTTTCCTATTGGCTCCCATCCGTTTCCTGTTACATTAAAATCATCTTCGCTTGTGATTATTTTTTGAATTGTCATAGAATTTCTTGTGATTGTTCCTGTTTTATCTGTTGCTATAACAGTTGCAACTCCTAAAGTTTCAACAGCAGGAAGATGTCTTATTACTGCATTTCTTTTTGCCATACGCCTTGCCCCTACAGCTAAAACAATTACTAAAACAGCCGGCAAACCTTCTGGAATTCCTGAAACTAATGAAGCAATTGTAAATAAAAATATTTCAAAAAATTCTAATTTGCTTATGAAAAAACCTATGATAAATGTAAGTGCTGCACCTATTGAAGCAAAGACAGCCATTTGAACAGCCAGCTGATTTACTTTTTTATTAAAGTGCATTTTAGGCTGAATTACTTCTTGTATTGATTTTGCTACTTGTCCTATTGCTGTTTTATTTGACGTTGCAACAACAACTGCTTTTGCTTCTCCAGAAACTACTAAAGTGCTCATAAAAACCATGTTGGTTCTATCACTTAATGTAGTTGATTCATCTAAAATCTTAGAGTTTTTTTCTTGGGGTAAAGATTCTCCTGTCAAAGAAGATTCCTGGGTTCTGAAATCTTTTGTTTCTAAAAGGCGTGCATCAGCAGGAATTTTATCTCCTTCTTCTAAAACAATTATATCTCCTGGAACAATTTTTTGAGAAGGAACTTTTTTAATTTCTCCACCACGATAAACTTTTGCATAAGAAACAACTAATTTTTTTAATGCATCTATTGCTCTTTCTGCTTTTCTTTCTTGTATAAAACTAATTGTTGCATTTATTAAAACAACAGCAAGAATAACATAAGCATCTACATGATGATCAAAAATAAAAGAGATAATCATTGCTACAAAAAGAATATAAATTAATGGGCTATTAAATTGTTTTAAAAAAGTTAAAATTACTGATTTTTTTCTCCCTTTTGATATTTCATTTAAGCCTTTTTCACGAAGTCTTTTTTCAGCTTCTCCTTCAGTCAAACCTTTTTCAGAAGTTTTTAAAATTTTAAAAACATCTTTTGAATTTTTTGTGTGCCACTGATTTTCTTCGAATGGACTTTCACCTTTTTTTATTTGCTGAAACTTATTCATAGATTAAAAAAGAATAAAGTATTTAATAAGATTTTGATAAACAAAAAAATTAAAAACCCCTGATTTTATTTATTTT
This sequence comes from Candidatus Woesearchaeota archaeon, assembly GCA_964413095.1. GTDB lineage: Archaea > Nanobdellota > Nanobdellia > Pacearchaeales > GW2011-AR1 > CAYPRJ01. The sequence goes on along the minus strand of CAYPRJ010000015.1, from coordinate 4,334 downwards.
TGTAAGTTGGGTAGTTAACTTTCAGAAGTCTGACATTAAATTGTCAAACAATAGAATAAGATTGTTGATTTCTGAGGAAGGTCCGCCCACCATAAAGGTTGTCGTTGAAAAACGATTGTCGTGAGGCAAAGCTCTGTTACAGAAACGCCACAGCTTTCGTGGAGTAATGAAACATGCGTGGAACTGCGAAGCGAAAGACATGATGAAACGAATATCTCAACTGGTGCAAGGCTTTGAGCTGCTTAGTGAAATGTTAACACATTTGGTTTGTCCTGAAAAAAGGAAACAACAAATGACAGAAGGTGGCCTATTCCCAACTTACACTTTTAATATTATTTAACAGAATTATTTTGTTATGCTGGAGACATATTAGGATATTTTTTTATAAGATTGATTCCTTTTCTAATATATTCATCAAAATTCTTTCTTTTTAAAAATGCTGTTTTTAATTTATTTTGAATTTCAACTATGTGTGGATAATTATGATTTGTGGTATAACCATGATTCCATGGCCAAAGTTTGTTTGCTTTTTTAGTTAAAGATGTTAAAGCCATTGCTGAAATTTCTGCGAGTGCCCAAATCTGCCCATCTTTTAATTTTTCATTTTTATAATTTCTTTTAATAATCTCAAAATAATGTGAAATAATTAATTCATAAGCCACTCCAGAAGTAACTAAATAGGGATTGTTTCCCCAAAAATAAGAAATTTTATTGGATTTTCCCCAATTAGATTTTCCTCCTTGATGAGCTATTGAAATAACGCATTCATATTTTGAATAAAACCATTCATAACCCATTTCATTTTCTACGTAGTTTCCAAATTCGTCATTTATTTCATTCCATGCTTGTTGAAATAATTTTCTAGTTTTCTGCAAAACCGCTTTATTCTTTTTATAATCTTTTTTTACTTCAGAATAAAAAGGTTCTTTGTATCCATCTAGCCTCCCAATTTCTAAATCATAATCTTTATCTATAACAAAGTTTAATTTCATAGTCATAATATAGTAAACACTCTTATAATCTTTTTGGCGTATTTAAAAAAATATTCAAACAAAATTCTAAACATTAATATAATTTTAAATGGGACCTCGGGGAGTCGAACCCCGGACACCATGATCTTCAGTTTCACATTATCTTTACAATACAATAGCCAAGACAATCATGTGCTCTCCCGCTGAGCTAAGGTCCCAATTATCAGCAGGATTCAATCATGTGCTTCCGAAAAAACAAATATCATTTATTTTTTAAACCTATTGAATATAATTTATTGCTCTATCTCTTTTGTATTTATTAGAAAAACCTATTTGGTACTTTCCATTCTTCTCATAAATATATCCGTCTCCAATATAAATTCCAACAACCTCTGCTATATTTTCATTTATCTCTTTTTTCATTATTTTAAGAAGACAATTACTTATATAGAGTTTCCTGTCCAACCCATAACATTTATAAAATAAATTTGTTTTAATTATTTATTAAAAAAATGGTGAAGAAAAAAGAGGATAAAAAAAATTCTGAAACTTTAGGGATTGCTGGTTTTACCTTGGGGATTACAAGCTTAGTTTTAGTTCTCTTTAGTCCTATGCCTGGAATCTTGGCTTCTATTGTTGGATTTTCATTTTGCAAAGTTCAGCAAAAAAGAAAGAAAACAAATTTAGGAAAAAAAGGAATGATTATTAATGCAATTGGTTTTTTTGTTAATATAGCTTGGTGGATTTTATTAATCAAAGTTGTATACCCTTTTTTAACTAAGAATCTAGGAGAACTTATAGTATAAGATGAATAAAAAAGCAGCTATGGAAATGTCTATAAGCACATTTATCCTAATTGCCTTAGGTGTAACAATGCTGGTTCTTGGATTGGTTTTTGTTAGGACAATTTTTAGTACTGGAACAAGTGCAATAGATCAAATTGATACTGCAATACAAGATGAAATAAACAAATTGTTTGCAGATGAAGATAAAAAGATTGTTATATATCCTTCTTCAAGACAAATAGAATTGAAAAAAGGTGATGATCCAAAAGGATTTGCATTTTCTGTTAGAAATAATGATGTAGAAAGTGCTAGCTTTGAATATACTGTTGACGCTTCTGATATTAGTAATTGTGGAAGTACCATGACTGAAACAAAAGCAGATAGTTTTTTATTGGGAGGTTCTGGAAGTTTCTCTTTAGGACCTGGAAATAGTTTAGATTTGCCAAGATTAGTAAAATTTGAAATTCCTGAAACAGCTCCGCCTTGCACAATGATATACAATTTAGAAGTTGAAAAAAGTGGAGAAGCTTATAGTGGTGCACAAATTTTTGTAGTGGTAAAATAAACCTATAATTTTTAAATTAATATTTCTTTAAGTGTTTATGCCAGAGATAAAAATCCATAATACTTTAACAAGAAAAAAAGAAAAGTTTGTTCCTTTGAAAAAAGGGCATGTTGGAATTTATGGTTGTGGGCCGACGGTTTATTGGTATCAGCATGTTGGGAATTTAAGAAGATATGTTGGAGAGGATTTAATCAAAAGAATTTTTCTTGCTAATGGCTTTAAGGTCAATCACATAATCAATGTAACTGATGTGGGACATTTGACAAGTGATTCAGATACTGGAGAGGACAAAATTGAAAAAGCTGCTAGGAAAGAAAAGAAAACTGCTAAAGAAATTTCTGATTATTATTTTGGTGTTTTCAAAGAAGATTTAGAAAAACTGAATTTCCTTTTTCCCAATAAATGGCCTCGTGCTTCAGAGCATATTAAAGAGCAAATTAATTTAATAAAAATTCTTGAGAAAAAAGGTTATACTTACAAAACTTCTGATGGAATTTATTTCAACACTACAAAGTTAAAAGACTATGGAAAGTTAGCGAATTTAAATACTAAAAAATTGAAAGCTGGAAAAAGGATTGATATTGGTGAGAAAAAAAATAAAACAGATTTTGCTTTGTGGAAATTTTCTGGCTCGTCAAATTCAGTGAGGCGACAACAAGAATGGAATTCACCTTGGGGCGTAGGTTTTCCTGGTTGGCATATTGAATGTTCTGCTATGAGTTCAAAATATTTAGGAGAACAATTTGATGTTCATACTGGGGGGCAGGAGCATATTCCTATTCATCATACAAATGAAATAGCACAAAGTGAAAGTGCTTTTGGAAAAAAACCTTGGGTTAAATACTGGATACATTTTGCATGGCTTTTATTTAAAGGAAAAAAAGTAAGCAAAAGTGAGGGGGGCTTATATACATTGTCTGAATTAGAAAAAGGAGGTTTTTCTCCCTTAGCTTTCAGATATTTATGTTTAACAACACACTACAAAAAACCTTTAAACTTTTCTTTGGAAATTTTAAAATCAGCACAGAATTCTTATGTTAGATTAAAAAATATAATTTCTAAATTAAAAATTAACAAATTAAAAAAGAGAGAAAATAAAAAAAACATTCAAATGGCTAAAGAACAATTTTTGAAATTTGTTGATGATGATTTCAATGTTCCTAAAGGACTTTCTTATTTATGGGAAATTTTAAGAGATGAAAGATTAAGAGATTCTGAAAAATATGAAATTGCTTTAGAGTGTGATAAGGTTCTTGGATTAAAATTAGATGAAGAAAAAAAAATTGAAATTCCTGAAAAAATAAAGAAGCTCGTTAAAGAAAGAGAAGAGGCGAGAGAGAATAAAGATTTTGAAAAAGCTGATAAAATAAGAGAAAAGATTAATAAACAAGGTTATGTTTTAGAAGATACAAAAAAAGGAGTTGAGGTGAAAAAAGGTGACAAAAAAAATTGAGTGGTATCATGATTTTGTCGACGAGAAGTATAAACCTAAACGAAATGATTTGAAGGTTTTGTTTTATTTTGAGCCGGCGAAAGGTGAGACAAAGAAAGATGCAATAGGAAGAATCGCTTCTGAATCTTCAACAGGAACCTGGACGACACTTTCCAGAATGCCAAAAGGAATGAAAAAGTTAATGGCCACGGCTTACAAGGTTAAAGGGAATTATGTTTATGTTGCGTATCCTTTTGAGCTCTGGGAAAAGAAAAACGTGCCGCAACTTTTAAGTGGGATTGCAGGAAATATTTTCGGAATGAAAGCGTTAAATAATTTGAGATTGGTTGATGCTTCGCTTCCAGCGGATTATATAAAAAACTATTCTGGGCCGAATTTAGGAATTAAAGGTTTGAGAAAATATTTTAAGGTATATGACAGGCCGTTGACCGGAGCTGTGCCTAAGCCAAAGGTGGGATTTAACTCCAAAGAACATTCAGAGGTTGCCTTTGAAACGTGGATGGGGGGATTTGATTTGGTAAAGGATGATGAGAACTTAACAAGCCAGACGTTTAATAATT
>CAYPRJ010000014.1:0-15372 GCA_964413095.1 Candidatus Woesearchaeota archaeon | reverse complement strand
ATACTCATAGAAGACGAAATTTTAATGAATAAACTAAATAGGTTTTAGATTTAATTTTAAATAAAGATAGTTAAAAATTTTACATTCTTTAGATTTAATAAAGAAACAACGATGTTCAATTTACAATTTAATCTGCAACAAAAATGTTCTCAGAATACTCCAGCAAATCCCATATTTGAAGGTGTTTAATATTTTCTTTAGCCATTTTATTCAAAACCTTCTTCTTTTTTTAAAATTCAATCTTCACATTCTTCTTCTCAGCTTCAGCAATTTTCAAATATTCTTTTTCCTTTTTTCCATAAATTTTGGCAAAAAAAGCTCCTGGATAAGTTCTGCATAAATTATTGTAAGTTAAAATACTATCGTTGTAATGCTGTCTTGCATAAGCTACTCTGTCTTCTGTTGCTGATAATTCTCTCTGCAATTCAAGAAAATTTGTATTTGCTTTCAAATCAGGATAACCTTCAGCAATTGCAAAAATTGTTTTCAATGCCTTCTCTAATTCTCCATCAGCTTTAACTTTTTTCTCCAAACCTTCAGCAGAAACAAGAGCTTTCCTGGCATCTGTCACAGCTTTAATAGCATCTTTCTCATGCTTTGCAAAACCTTTAACAGTTTTAACTAAATTAGGAATCAAATCAGCTCTTCTTTTCAATTGTACATTTATCTGACTTAAAGAATTATCAATTCTGTTCTCTAAAACAACAAATCTGTTAAAATATATAAAAAATATTAATGCTACAAAAGCAACAATTCCAACTAAAATCCATATCATAAAACAAATAAAAAAACTAAATTTATAAACTTAACTGGCATTTATAGAACATGCCAAAAGTAGATAAAAAGAAATGTGTTGGATGCGGTTTGTGCGAAAGCATATGTGGAGAGGTTTTTAAAATGGGTGACGACGGAAAAGCACAAGTAATATCCCAAAAAAATTTACCTTGTGTCAAACAAGCAATTGAACAATGTCCTTCAAATGCAATCAGAGAATAACATAAAAAATTCATTAAAAAATAATAATATTTATTAACCCTCCAGATTTTTTATTTAAATGGAAAAGAGGAATTCAAAAGAGGAGTTTATAAAATGGTTTTCCGAACTGAATAAAGATTCTGGTAATATTGCAGGAGGAAAAGGAGCAAATCTTGCAGAAATTTACAATTTAAAAATTCCAGTTCCACCAGGATTTGTTGTTACAGCTCAAGCTTATGATTTCTTTATTAAAAAAGCAGAATTAAAAGATAAGATAAAAGAATTATTAGAACAAATAGGTTACGAAAACACAGAACAGCTTAATGAGACAACAAAACAAATAAGAGAACTTATTGTTAATGCAGATCTTCCAAAAGAAATGGAAAAAGAAATTTCTGAAGCTTACGAGCATTTAGATGTTGAAAATTTAGAAGAAAAAGGAAATGTTCTTAATAAAATATTAAAAGGCTCTTCAAACCCGCAGTTTGTAGCTGTTAGAAGCAGTGCAACAACAGAAGACTTAGCAGAAGCAAGTTTTGCAGGACAACAAGACACTTATTTAAATATTAAAGGAAAAAAAGAACTTTTAGAAAGCATAAAAAAATGTTTTGCTTCTTTATTCACTGCAAGAGCAACTTACTACAGAAATAAAAAAGGTTTCCCGCATGGAGAATCAAGTTTAGCAGTGATAGTCCAAAAAATGGTTGACGCAGACAGGTCAGGAGTTATTTTCTCAAAAGACCCAGCACAGGAAAACGATAATGTAATCATAGAAGCTGTATTTGGTTTAGGAGAAGGAATAGTCTCAGGAAAAATAACACCAGATAGATATGTAATATCACCAGATTCAAAAATTATAGAAGAAAAAATAGGAAATAAAAAAATAGCTATAACAAGAGATTCTTCAGGAAAAAGAGAAATAGTAAAACTCAAAGAAGATATCTCAAAACAAAGAGTTCTAAGAGATTCTGAAATAAAAAAACTTACAGAATTTGCATTAAAATTAGAAGAGCATTATCAAAAACCACAAGATATAGAATTTGCAATTGAAAATAAAGAAATTTACATTGTCCAAACACGCCCAGTAACAACAATGAAAAAAAGAATAACTGCAGGAAAAGAACTAAAAGGGGAGGTTGTCCTTGAAGGCTTGGCTGCTTCACCTGGAATAGGTGTGGGAAAAATAAAAATTATTGAAGATTTATCAGATTTGAAAAAAATTCAAAAAGGAGATATTTTAGTTACAGGTATGACAAATCCAGATATGGTAGTTACAATGCAAAAATGTTCTGCAATAATTACAGACGAAGGAGGTTTAACAGCCCACGCAGCAATTGTTTCTCGTGAAATGGGAATTCCTGCAGTAGTGGGAACAGGAGAAGCTACAACAAAATTAAAAGAAGGAGAAACTGTCACAGTAGATGGTTCATCAGGAAAAATATACAAAGGAAAAGTAGCAGAATCAGAACAAAAAGAAATAACTCCTGTATCTCCTGAAGCTACTAATATGAAAACAAAAATAAAATTAATAGTTGATTTACCAAGTTTTGCAAAACGTGCTGCCAAAACAGGAATAAAACAAGTTGGTTTGACAAGAATAGAAGGAATAATTGCTGAATCAGGAAAACATCCAAATTATTTTTTAAAACAAAATAAAATAAAAGACTACGAAGAAATAATTTTCAAAGGAATAAATCAAATTGCAGAATATTTTGATGAAATTTGGGTAAGAACTTCTGATGTGAGAAGTGATGAGTTTCAAAATTTAGAAGGGGCTCCAAAAGAAAAAGAAGCTAATCCAATGTTGGGAATGCACGGAATAAGGTATGGAATCAAAAATCCTGAAGTTTTAAAAGCAGAACTTAATGCATTAAAAAGAGTTTCAGAATCAGGAAAAAAAATAGGATTATTGCTGCCTCAGGTTATAAACGTAGAAGAAGTTGTAAAAGTCAAAGAAATTTTAAAAGAAATAGAATTCCTCCAGGCAAAAGTCGGAGTAATGATAGAAACTCCTTCTTCAGTTCAACTAATAAAAGATTTATGCGATGAAGGAATTGACTTCATCTCCTTCGGAACAAATGATTTAACCCAGTATATTTTAGCAGTTGACAGAGGAAATCAACAAGTCCAAGATTTATATAACGAAATGCACCCAGCAGTACTTTATCAATTAGAATATGTTATAAGAGTGTGTAAAAGAAATAATGTAGAAACAAGTATATGCGGACAAGCAGGAAGCAAAAAAGATATGGTAAAATTCCTGGTTGAAAAAGGAATTGACAGTATAAGCACAAATGCTGATGCTGCAGCACAAATAGCAAAATATGTAGAAGAATTAGAAAAAAATCCTTCAACACAAAATAACCATAACTGAAAAGTTTTATAAAATACGAAGAACAACTAAATATATGGTTAAAAAAGCTGTGAAGAAAAAGACTTCTCCAAAAAAGAAAAAAATTTCTATTAAAGATATTCCAAAAGATTCTCCAAATAGAGAACTAGAAAAAGTACTTATAGAAAATTTTGTTTCGCTTCAAAAAGTTATGGTAAATCTTTCTTCAAAATTTGATGATTTAACAAAAAAAATATCTAAACTTTTAGAGCTATTTGAAATATCAGCAAAATCATTAGCAGAAAAAGATTTTGACTTTAGAAAAGGAGATAAAGGCAATAAAAAAATGATTGAAAAAATGGATAAACTTTTAGACCAGAATAAAATAATAGCCAGAGGAGTAGCTATGATGCATGAAAAACCACAAGAATCAATTCAACAAGAAAAATCAGCTCCAAATATTCGACAAGAAAAATCAGCTCCAAGTCCTCCTCAACAAAAATCTCCTGCTTTACAAAATAAAGCTTCAAAAGAAATAACTCCAAACGCACCACAAGGATATCAAAAATCTATTTCTATGAATCCACAAGAAAACAAAAAGCAAAACCCAAAATTCAAACAATTACCAAAAAGAAAGAATGTCTAAACAAGTCCAAAAACCAAAAAGCAATCCACCCTCTTTTAAAGAGTTTTTTTTAGTTATATTCACAAGTGAATTAATTAAACATTCACAAAAAGGAGAAATCCTCGAATTAAAAAAAATTATCAAAGAAGAAAAAAAAGAAACCAAAGATAAAGTAAAGGGACAATTAAAAGAAAAAAAACCAAAAAAAGAATTCAAAGAATTAGAAACAAAATTAAAAAAAAGTTTAGAACTTCCAGAACCAGCTCAAAAACAAGCACAAAGAAAACTTCCACAAACTCCACAGCAACCACAAAGAAAACCTATCTTAAGAATTCCTACCCCTCGTCTTCCCCAAACATTTCAATATTTAAGACCCACTCCAACCTCAAAAGAAATAGATATAGGAAAATTAAATCCTTTGATAAAAGATCCTTTAGTTAATTTAATAGAATGTGATGGTCCCGAAGAACCAGTTGTAGTCCAGGGGGCTATGGGAAGAAAACCAACAAATATTTTTTTAAACAAAGATGAAATTGATAATATAATAAAAAAATTCTCTGAGAAATCCAAGATACCAATTCACACAGGAACTTATAGAGTAGTCGCAGGAAGATTAATTTTAACAGCAATTATCTCAGATGTTTTAGGTTCAAAATTTGTAATAAAAAAAATGCGATACAACTTACAGAGGAATTTACAAAGACAAAATCAAAACACTGGTTTGCCAGAACCACCTGCTCTATAAAGATAAAAAGTAATTATAATCAGAATTTTCTAAATAATTACTTTTCAGTTATTCAACACCTAAAGTCGCTGTTTATATAAAGTTCTGTATTATAAATTTGCTAAACATATATCTGAAGAATCCCAAATATAATATGAATCTCCAACTCCTATTTCTGTTTCAAAATTAAAAGCTATATGGCTTTGATTATAATATGTGGGAAGAACATAATCAGCAATCAACAAACACTCATGTGCTCCTGAGTAACTAACATACTCCCCAGTATAATCTGTTCCTTCTTCTGTTGGAAGATCTGAACTTGAAAAATACATATTATCTTCTGGGGGCCAAACATCTTCCACTGTTCCATAATTAAGAGGCGAGGTCTCAGTACAAAGTCCACTTTCACATACTTGTCCTTCCTCACAATCTCCACAATCTAATGTACCTCCACAACCATCATCAGGCTCTCCACACTCATAACCTAAATCATCACAAGTATAAGGCTCACAATCAATACATTCAAGCCCGTCTTCACTACAATTCCCAGAAATACATGTTCCACATGCATCCTCTCCTCCACAACCATTTGGAGCAGGACCACAAATTCTTAAACCACAATCAGGAGTACATCCAATATCACAATCATAAGGACAATTAGTTTCATTTTCACCAATAAGCTCATCACAAACATCATTACCACAACAATGCTCTATACTACAATCAAGAGTACAACCAGAATCACATTCAACAAGTATGCTACAAAAACCATCTCCACAAACAGGTCCCGAAGATTCTTTTTCTGAACCAATAATATAAGTATCTACAATATCCCCAAGTGTTTCCTCTCCTTCTGACATATAAATTGGAGCAATTGAAAGTTCTGTCAAATCTGAAGGATTAAGTTCAACAACATCAATAATAAATTGTTCCCCTTCAAGTTCCTCCATATCTGTACTCTGCGTTGCAGTTTCTATATTAACGCCATCTGTAAAAATAAATTTTATTCCTGTTAAATCTCCTTTTCCAACTTTTCTTTGAATATTTGCAACAAGATTTCCTCCCTGAACATAAGCATCCCTTATCTCTAAACCAAGAGTAAATCTTCCAAGAGAAACTCCACTAGTCCCTTCCAAAATAATATTTCTAATCCTAACCCATATAAGTGCTATAGCAACCAAAACTAAAGCAATAAGAATCACAACTACAACAATTTTAGAAATACCTCTTTTATTCATACAATATAAAAAAGATAATAAATTTATAAATGTTTAGAAGAAATCATTGTTGTAAACATTCAACAGCAATGACATTTACGCTTTGATTTTTCGTATACAATGGAACTTGCTCGCAATTCGGGGGTGCTACTTTTTCTATAACAGACATTACAGCATATTCAAATCCTTCATTTTGTAATCCAATAGCATAACTATTAATTGATGGCTTAATTACAAAAGAATAAACTAAAACTCCTAAAAGTATAATAACTATAAAGATTGTTATTAAAAAAAGTAATCTATAATTTCTCTCTTTTTTCATATCCTAAATAAATAAATTACATTTAAAAACTTTATGGGCATATAATAAAAATGGAAAATAAGATTACAAAACAAAAAATTTCAAAATATAAGAATCTTACAAAAAAGGCATTAATTGCTGCTAAAAAATCTATAATAAAAGGAAAAGAAACTTATTCTTCTGAAATAATTGAAATGGTTGAAAATTATCTTTCAGATGCTGAACATTTTGAAAAAAAAGAAAATTTTGTAAATGCTTTTGCTGCACTGAATTACTCCCACGGCTGGCTTGATGCAGGAGTGAGATTAAATGTTTTTGATGTGGAAGATAATAAATTGTTTACTATAAAGTAAATCAATTCTTTGATGCTTTTAATAATCTTAATTTTTCTCTGCCCTCTTCAGTCTCAGCAAGTTTCTTATAAAATCTTCTGGAAATTATAATCTGTGCATCAAGAAATCTCTTCAATTTATGTTTCCATTTGCCGGGATTTTCTCTAACAAAATTAGCCCATCTTTCAATTTGTTCTGCATGTGTTTTATCTCTTTTCATATCTAAACTCCCTTATCTCTTTTTTAATTTTATTAATCTTGTCTTCGTCCAATTCTTCTTTATATATAATTCTCAGATGTTTTGCATCTTCTATATCCTTATCTGACTTTAAGTATTCTTCTTTAAATGCTATATTGGATTCAATACTTGAGAAATAAACATCAACACCTGTTAAAGGAATTTTAATTCTGTCTTTTAACTGCTTCTCATCTAGTTTATCTTTCGGAAACTTTATCTCCATTTCTGGAGGGAAATATCCTTCATCATCATAAACATATCTAACACTATCCTTATTTAACAAATATTCTTCATAAATCTCCTCTGGATAATCAGATTGAACACACACAAATCCTTTTTCTCTTAACTCATTATGCATTTTAATAAATTTATCCTTAGATATTTTCTCAATAATCATATCTATATCTTCTGTACCTCTTGCCCTTCCATGAGCAATTGCAACAAAACCTGAACAAATTATGTATTTAACATACTTTTCAACAATCCTGCAAAACTCTTCTACAAATTTATCCAATATTGTTTTATCATCAACACTTCTCAAATCTTCCGCCATTTATTAATTAATTAAAAAATCTATTTAATCTTTTCTATAATATCTTATCTACGCAATCTATACAATTAGAGATTTTTAGGCTCGCTCGCTGATGTTCGTTCGCATATTAATGTTTAGTATTAATGTAAAACCGTGTAATTTTGCTTATTAACTTATTAATCAATTGTGAGTCCGACAGGGCGAACCTATTTATAGTTTACTTGTGCAGACACTAAATATAAAACTAAAACTATAAATCAAATAATTTAAATAACTCATTATCTTATTTTCTTCATGAAAAAAGAAATGATAGTTTTAAGTCTTGGAGGAAGTTTGATTATTCCAAATAAAGTAAATGTTTCTTATCTTAAAAAATTCAAGAAAACAATTTTAAAACACACAAAAACATACAAATTCATAGTTGTCTGCGGAGGAGGAAGTATTGCAAGAAAATATATCTCTGCATTAAAAAATATTGGTTTAAATAAAAAATTTCAAAGTTTTTCTGGAATCAGCGCAACGCGAATGAATGCAAGATTCATGAATTATTTTTTCAAAATCAATCCTTGCAAAGGAATTCCCCACACACTAAAATCCCTTAAAAAATATATCAAAAAACAGGATGTAATTTTTTGTGGGGCTCTTGAATACAAACCAAACCAAACTTCTGACTCAACAGCAGCTGGAATTGCAAAACAACTCAAAACAGAGTTCATAAACTTAACAAATGTTCCTGGATTATACAACAAAAATCCAAAAAAATACAAAAATGCAACTTTTATCCAGCAAATTTCATGGAAAGAGTTTGATAAAATGGCTTCTAAAACCGCTTTCAAACCTGGACAGCATTTTGTCCTAGACCAGACAGCATCAAAAATAATCATGAAAAACAAAATCACTACCCACATAATAGGAAAAGACCTAAAGCAACTTGATAATCTGTTAAAAGGTAAAAAATTTAAAGGAACAATAATAAAAAATAGCGATTAAACCAAAAGAATAAAAATACTGCTTCCTACTTCTTCTTATCAAGAAAACCTTATGTTTTACCAACACTTTTAAGTGTTGGTTTGTTTGGTTTTCTGGATGCAAGAAAATTCAAAGAATTTTCTGCCCCTGAAATTTCAAGTAAATTTCAGTAATCCAAAATTAAAATAATTAAATAAAATTTATGGACATGACAAAATTAATTCAAGAGAATAATTTTGATAAAGCAAGAAATGAAATAAAAAAAAATACAGAAGAAAAAATAATTTTCTCCAGCAATGACGATGATTTAAACAGAAAAATTCTTGAGAAAGAACAGATAAATATTCTTTTAATTAACCAAAAAGGAAGAAAAGACAAAACAAAACAAAGAAATTCTGGGCTAAATCAAGTTTTAGCAAAAATAGCTAAAAAAAATAAAATTCAAATTGGGATAAATCTTGATGAAATTATCAAAAGCTCATCAAAAGAAAAATCTAAAATAATAGGAAGAACAATGCAAAACATAAAACTCTGTAATAAAAATAAATTAAAAATGGTTTTTGTAAGTCAAGAATACAAAAGAAATATATATGATTTAAAATCTCTTGGTTTAGTTTTAGGCATGCCAACACAAACCATAAAAAATTTAGAACTTGAAATCTTCAAATAAAATGGATACAAAAAAAATAATAGAATCTTTAAGTCCGAATGAAATAAAAATACTTCCTTACTTAAAAGAAAGTATAACAGACATATGCAGAAAAACAAACCTAGATAAAACTTCTGTATTAAGAGCTTTAAAATATTTAGATAAGAAAAATATTATAAAACTTTTCTCAGAAAGTAAAAAAATAATTACAGAAGGAATTAATGGAATTTTATATAAAAAGAAAGGACTTCCGGAAAGACATTTGCTAAATCTTTTAGATAAAAAGAGAATAATATCATTTAAAGAAGCAAAAGAAAATTCTTCTTTAAACAAAGACGAGTTTAAAGCTTCTATTGGGGCATTAAAGAAAAAAGCAATAATTGAATTAAAAAACGGGAAAATTATTCTTAATGCAAGCAAGAATGAAATTTCAAAAAAAATGCCAGAAGAATCTTTCTTGGAATCTCTCCCTCTTGAACAAGATTCTCTAACTCCAGAACAAATATTTACCTTAAAATCTCTCCAAAATAGAAAAGATATAATTCAAATAAAAGAAGAAAAAATAATAAAAATAGAAATAACAGATTTAGGAAAACAAATTGTTAATTCAAAAATAAAAAACCAGGATTTAATAGAACAAATAACACCAGAATTAATAAGAAAAAATTCCTGGGCAAAAAAAAGATTTAGAAGATATGATATTGCTTCTCCTGTTCCGTCTATAAACGGAGGAAAAAGGCACTTTGTATCACAAGCTGTTGATTATGCAAGAAAAATCTGGACAGAAATGGGTTTTAAAGAAATGACAGGTAATTTAATTGTTAGTAGCTTCTGGAATTTTGATTCTTTATTCACTCCCCAAGATCATCCTATAAGGGAAATGCAAGACACTTTTTTCATATCTAAAGAAATTAAAAAAGCAAAACTTCCCGGCAAAAAATTAATTAACTCAGTAAAAAAAATTCATGAAAAAGGAATTAATAACAAAGAGGAAAAAAGTAAAGGTTGGCAATATGAATGGGATGAAGAAAAAGCAAAAACACTTGTCTTAAGAACACATACTACATGTTTATCAAGCCAAACACTAGTAAAACTCGCCCAGAACAAAAAAAATTTACCAGCAAAATTTTTCGCAATCGGAAAATGCTTTAGAAATGAAACAATTGATTGGAGTCATGGTTTTGAATTTAATCAAACAGAAGGAATTGTAGTAGACAAAAATGCAAATTTCAGGCATCTTCTTGGTTATTTAAAACAATTCTTCAAAAAAATGGGATTTGAAAAAATAAGATTTCGCCCAGCATATTTCCCATATACAGAACCAAGTGTTGAAATTGATGTTTTTCATCCAGAAAAAAAAGTCTGGCTTGAACTAGGAGGTGCAGGAATTTTCCGCCCAGAAGTTACAATTCCTCTGCTAGGAGAAAACATTCCAGTTTTAGCTTGGGGTCCAGGACTTGACAGAATATTAATAGATTATTACAAAATAAAAGATCTTAGAGAACTTTATAAAAATGATATTAATAAATTAAGAAAAACTAAATTTTGGATGAAAACATAATGGAAATCAGCGAAGCACAAAAAAGGATAAAAGAATTTGATATTGCAAGGGGCTGGAAAGATAGCTGGAATGTTAAAGATTTATTATTAAATATAACAGAAGAGATAGGAGAAATGTGGAATTTAATAAAATGGGTTGATGATGAGAAACAAAAAGAAATTGTGAAAAATAAAAAGAATGAAGTATCTGATTTCATTGGAGACACTATGTTCTTGTTATTAAAAATTGCAAACCAAACAAAAATCGATTCTAATAAAGCCTTGCAAAACACATTAGAAGAATACAAAAAAAGAATGCCACCAGAAATTATGAAAAAAGTTGGACATGCAAATAAATTTGCAGGAGGAATTGATAATAAAGAAAAATGGAAATAAAAGTTCAAGGTAAATTAAAACTAGAAGATATCGTATTCTGGATTTTAATATCAGCAATAATAGCAGTAGCTTTATGGTTGCTTAGTGGCTCCCCTCCTGAGGCTAATGCAATAATAGCAGTAGCGCTTTTTGTAGCAGCATCAGAGATATTAATATGGAAAAATCTATTTAAAATAGATAAAAAAACAGCAATTGGTTTTGAAAAAATAAAAAATAATATAGATAATAAATTTTCAGAAATTCATAATGAATTAAATGAAATTAAATTATTAATCAAAAAATGAAAATAGGAGATATAATTATGTGGATAATAATTTTCATATTAATATCTATAGGAATTTATGCTCTGTTCGGACTAAAATAAAATGAAAGACTGTATATTTTGTAAAATAGCAAAAGGAGAAATTCCTGCTGAAAAAGTTTGGGAAGACAAGGAGTTTGTAGCTTTCCCTGATGCAAATCCTAAAGGAGAAGGGCACACATTAGTTATGCCAAAAAAACATTTTAAAACATTAATAGACCTTGATGAAAACACTTCAAAAAAATACTTGAATATAATTAAAAAAACAGGAGAAATTTTAATGAAAAAATACAATGCAGAAGGATTTAATATTGTTTTAAATAATGGTGAAGCAGCAGGACAAGTTGTAAAACATGTTCATTTTCACATACTCCCAAGAAAAAAAGGAGATAATAAAAAAGGAATTTCCCTTGTATAAAAATGGCAGTTATAACAATCCCAAGAAAAACTTTTGAAAGAGAAATTGGAAAACTCAACGAGCAAATGCAAAATAAAATTGGTATGTTCGGAACTCCAATTGAAAAATTAGACAAAGATGAATTGCAAATCGAGATATTTCCAAATCGTCCTGATTTGCTTTCTTATCATGGATTTAAAAGGGCATTTTTAAGTTTTTTAGGAAAAAACACAGGATTAAAAAAATACAAGATAAACAAACCAAAAAAAGAACACATGATCAAAATAGATTCTTCAGTTAAGAAAGTCCGTCCATATACTTCTTGTGCAATTGTTAAAGGTCTAAAATTAAATGATGAAAAAATAAAAGAAATAATAGAAGCACAGGAAAAATTACATATTACCCTCGGAAGAAAGAGAAAAAGAATAGCAATAGGGATTTATCCTTTAGAAAAAATTAAAATGCCTATAATTTTTAAAGCTCTTGAGCCAGATAAAATAAAATTTGTTCCTCTTGAATCCCAAAAAGAAATGTCGGGTTTACAGATTTTGCAACGTCATCCAACAGGAAAAGAATACGCTCATCTTCTTTCTGGAAAAGAAAAATTCCCTATTTTTGTGGATTCAGAAAACAAAATATTAAGCATGCCTCCAATTATAAATTCCCAAATAACAGGCAGAATAACAGAGAAAACAAAAAATGTTTTTGTAGAATGTTCTGGTTATGATTTTTCTGTT
Organism: Candidatus Woesearchaeota archaeon; assembly: GCA_964413095.1. Lineage (GTDB taxonomy): Archaea > Nanobdellota > Nanobdellia > Pacearchaeales > GW2011-AR1 > CAYPRJ01. The sequence continues at coordinate 3,108 of CAYPRJ010000014.1, read as the reverse complement.
TTATCAAAATGTCTTAACATAATTGTAACAATTCTCGCAGAAATGGGGGGAAAAATCCATCAGATAACTATTAAGGATAAAGGAGCAAAAAAAATTTCCCCGAATTTAACTCCTGAAAAAATGAAACCAGATTTAAAAAGAATAAACAAACTTTTAGGATTAAATCTTAATGAAAAAGAACTGAAAAAACTTTTTGAAAAAATGGGATATAATTATGATAAAAAAAATGTCAAAATTCCTCCGTGGCGCGCGGACATACTCCACGAAGTTGATTTAATAGAAGATGTTGCAATTGCATATGGCTATGAAAATTTCATTCCTGAACTGCCAGAAATATCAACAATAGGAGAAGAAAATTCAAAAGAAATTATCAAAAAGAAAATTTCTGAAATTCTTACAGGTTTAGAAATGCTAGAAGTTAGCAATTATCATTTGACAAACAAAAAAGACCAATTTATAAAAATGGGGATTAACAAGAAAAAAGATTTTATAGAAGTTGAAAGTTCTAAAACAGACTTTACAATTTTAAGAGAAAACCTTTCACATTATCTTTTAAAAAATTTATCAGAAAATATTGATTCAGAATACCCTCAGAAAATTTTTGAAATAGGAAAAATATTTTCTCTAGAAAAAAATGAAATAAAAGAAAATGAACATTTGGCATCAGCTATAGCCCCTAGTGATTACACTAAAATAAGACAAGTTCTGGAATATTTATTTAAAATGATAGATATGAAAATAAAATTCAAAGAATCAGAATCAGAAAATTTACCCAAGCATTTTATAGAAGGAAGAACTGCTGAAATTATTTTAGATGACAAAAGAATAGGTTTTGTTGGAGAAATGCATCCTCGCACTTTAAAAGCTTGGAAAATGAAAATGCCAATTGCACTTTTTGAAATTTCTTTAGAAGAAATTTTTAATAAATTAGAAAATTAATTATCCAAAATATCCTTTATTTTTTCCTTCTACTTTATTATCCCAATTCTTTTTTATTATTTCTAAAACATCTGATAAATCTTTCTTAATTTCTTTCCAAGTTTTGTAGGATTTTTTAATAAATTCTGCTTCTTTCTCTTCATTAAAGTCAACATCAACTTCAACTAAAAAAACCTCATTTTTTGCAAGTTTCTTATAAGTTTCTCTAAGTTTTTCTCTTTCATTTTCTGTGATAATCTTTGTTATAGAAAAGACAAACATGGGTGCATTGCTTGGATTAAGAATAGATTCCACAAATCTTAAATAATTAAAAAATTTATCTCCAATAAGTTTCCTAATTTCTCTAATCAAATAATCTGTATCAACCTCAACTGCTTTTTCAATTTGAAAATCTTTATTCAACTCATCAAATTCAGGAAGAGAATATCTCTCCTTTAATTTTTCATAATCTTTTTTCAAGTCATTTAATTTTCTGTCTTCATTCATAAAAGAGATTAAAAAACATATTTTATAAACTTAATCCTCAGAAATGCAACTTTTATTTTAATACTTTTTCAACAAAATCCTCAGAAATTTTTTTCTTATTTTTTTGGGGCGTGGTTGTTCACTAAGGTTATAAATTTACAAATATCCGAAATTTTTCCTAAAGAAAATTAAAGAAAATTCTTGAGGAGTTCCAAAAGCCTCAGCTGAGAATCGAACTCAGGACCTCATGCTGTTCGAAAAATACCGAGCATGCGCTCTAACCAGCTGAGCTACTGAGGCAATAAAAATTTAAATAATACAAATATTACAATTCAAAAATCAGAAAGAAGTTATAAAATTATCTTTTCTTTTTCATCAATTTTAAAATAACAAAAACTAAAAAAATTATAAAAAATGCAACAGCAACAAATATAAAAATTATTGATAAAAGTGAAAATAAATTTTTCATTAATGTATCACTTAAAACATTCCAAAGAAAAAAAGAAATTAACGCCAACATTAAAAATAACATCAAATTTCTCAGAACAATATTAATTCTTTTTTTATTAGAAACTTTTTTCTTAGAAGATTTTTTCTTGGTAGTTTTTTTAGAACTCGTTTTTGATTTTTTTCTAGAAGCTTTTTTACCTCTTTTTTTTGCCATAATATATATTGTAATATATAGTTTTTAAACTTTACTCTGGCAACCATCCCAGATTCACAATATAACCCATACAAGTCTGAATATTCAAATACAATTCATCTAGCCAGCCAATATACAATTCCTGAAAAATTTTAATGTTTTCCAAATTATACATCGCCAAATTATGGTTGCTTATTAATAACAAGGCTCCTAAAGAGAAAAACAAAAGTATATATAGAAAAATTCTCATCCTATTGTACTGTTACCTTTCCAATCCATTTGTATGACTTTTGATGTTATTGATTTTATATTTGAGAAAAAAGAACCTAACCAGGAAAAATAAATTTTACTTGCATCTATAATTCCAGAAACATTTGTTAAATCAACATCTTTTCCTTTAAAAACTGAAGTAATACTAAAATAAGAAAATAACACCAGCCCAATCAAGAAAAAGGCTAAAAGCTTATGCTTAAATCTTCTTGCTTCAATTATAATCCAGATTGCAATAATTAATACAGCTATAACAAAAATTGTAACACCTATTGCCATAATAAATGCAATAATTACAACTATAAAAATATTTCTAATTGATAGCCTCGCCAGGATTCGAACCTGGGTCTTCGGGTCCAGAACCCAAAATACTTGACCACTGTACTACGAGGCTCTAAAAATTAAATAGAAAAGAGTATTAAAATTTTATCTAAATTTTTCTAAAGATAATAACTTGTAAGAAAACTTAAAATTACCTTCCCCTATTTCAGATTTTCCATGACTATTCATATAAACTCCAAGAATTGCTCTTTTAAAACAAGGATAAAAATAATCCCAAGGTAAACCAGATATTTGCTCTTCCTCATTTTTTAACCTTGAAAATAATTCCGGGTATGCTTCAATAACATCATGATCCTGAAATACAATTTCAATTCCCATTTTTTAAAAAAATATTTTTTATTTAAATACCTTTCTAATTTTTATCAGGCTATGGTAAATTCCTATTTATTTTTTTATTTTATCACCTCTTTTTATAATACAAATTAAAATTGTGTTGCAGATTAAATTGT
>CAYPRJ010000013.1:0-18442 GCA_964413095.1 Candidatus Woesearchaeota archaeon | reverse complement strand
GCCAGTATGATTTTACTTTATTAACAGAATTAAATTTTGAGGACGGCGATTCCTCCCAAAACTTAAAAGTCTGGGTATCCTCGCCGTGATGTAATGAAAAAAAATCTAAAAGCATTAATATTAGATGGAGGAAAAGCTACAAGACTTGCACCTTTATCACATATCACACCAAAATCTTTACTTGATGTAAAAGAGAAACCTGTATTAGAACATATACTTGAAAGTATAGCTAATTCTGGTTATATAGATACAGCCTATATAATGCATGCACATGGATTCAGAGACCAATTTGATAAATTTACAGGTTATTACAATCACCCTAATTTAAAAATAGAATTGGTAGATGATAAAGAAAGAAATACTGAAAAATATCCTGGCTCAGTGGGAGGTATTGCATATGCTGTTAAAGAACAAAAGATTAATGATGATTTATTAGTAGTTGGAGGTGATAATCTTTATGATTTTGAGATGAGTGATTTTATAAATTTCTTTATTCAAAATGGAGAAAAAACAAGTATAGCTGTGTATGATTTTGAGAACAAAGAAGAAGTAGCAAGAAAATTTGGAGTTGTTGAATTAGAGGAAGATGAAATAAAAATAAAAGATTTTGAAGAAAAACCATATGAGCCAAAAACAGCTTTAATATCTACATTATGTTATTTAATTTCAAAAGAAGATTTGGATATTTTAGAAAAAGAAAAATTTGGGAGCAACGCAGGAGAACTTATTAGATATCTTGTTGAAAATAAGGAAGTTAATGCATATACCTTTAAAGGAAAATGGTTTGATATTGGAACTTTTGAAGGTTTAGCAAAAGCAAGAAATGAATTTTGAATTAATAACTAAATATCAATCTTTATTTTTTAGACCTAAACTATTTTTAACTTCATAAAAAAATCAATACAGTATTTTTAACTATTCCTATTTCCTTTTTATTAATTTCATATGCTCTTGATGCATTCTTTTTAAAAATTCCTGCTTGTCTTCTATTCTGATTAAATCACTATGTCCTTGTAAAATTATACTTAGTGCAAATGGGGATGGAAGAGAAACATCTCTTATTTTAACTTTAATTTTTTCTTTTTTAATCCAGTCAATAACTTTTCTTGTATTATCAATATCCATTAAATCTTCTAAAACTTCTCTGCGAGCTTCTCTTAAAATTGGAAATTCCTTTGTTATTTTTTTAACAGCTGCTAATAAAAAATGAGATTTCATTTGTTGTTTACCTACTGTTTTTCTGTTTCCTTTGTAACTTCTTAAAATCATCAAAGCTCTTGTTGCACAATGCCTAAACCTACGTGCAAGCACATCTGTCTTTCCTATAGCTTCTTTTAAAACTTCTTCGAGATTTTCTGGTGTCAAAAATTTCAAAGCTTTGTCAAGATTCATTTTTTCTCCTGCAAGATAAAAGCTGTTATCATTAATTCCTATTTCAATATCTCTACCTCCAGCTCTTGCAATACAAAAAGCAATTGCTCTTGATAATGCGTCGTTTACCCTACGACCGAACATGCTATGGAAAATAAGATAATTTTTTTCTGATTTGTATCTTTCAACAAGCAAAAAATTTAAATCTGGAATTTCAAGAAAATTATGTTGCTCATTAAAATACTTATAAATTGATTCTGCTGTTTCTTTTTCTAAGTAAAGGTGTTCTTGTATAAACTGGAGAATTTCTTTTTTTGGCTTTTTTGAAGAGATTTTTTCTTTCATTAGTTTTCTGAATCTTGAAATTTCCAAAGCTGAATCAAAAGCCAAAGGCAAAGTTTCTGAAAACCAGGAAGGAATTGTTGGTTGTCGCTCTATTGTTGCTCGCACATAAATGTTCATTCCTCTCGTGTAAAGATAAATATATTTCTTGCCTCCAAGCACAAAAACATCGCCTTTTTTCATACGTTCAAGAAAAGATTCATCTATTACTCCGATTTGTTCGCCTGAAGGTGCAAGTTTTACAGTTACAAAAGACTCTTCTGGAATTGTTCCAAGATTTGTCATATACATTACACGAGCAAGTTTTCCTCTTTTACCAATTTGTTTTGTTTTTGTGTCATACCAAATTTTTCCATAGACATTGCTTTTCTCCAGAGAATACTCTCCAGCTAAGTAACTTATAACATCTAAAAAATCTTTTTTTGACAACTCTGAGTAACAGTAGGATTTTTTTATCAAATTAAAAAGTTCTTCTCTATCCCAAATTTTGTAAATCGCCATGCCATAAATTTGTTGACTTAAAACATCTAAACAATTACTAGGAAAGTGAATTCTGTTGATTTTCTTTTCAATCATTTCTTTTTGTATTACACTGCACTCAACTAAATCATCTCTATCCAAAATAATAAAACGTCCTTTTGCTGTTTCATGCAGTTTGTGTCCTGCTCTTCCTAATCTTTGCAATGCGCGAGCAGAAGATTTTGGAGAGCCAAGCATAATTACTAAATCTATGAAACCAATATCAATTCCTAATTCTAAACTTGTGGAACAAACAACAACTTTTAATTTACCTGCACGCAAACGTTCTTCAATATTAAATCTATGAGTTTTGCTTAAAGAAGAATGGTGGGCTGCTATGTTATCTTCGCCGTAAGTTGTTGGAAATTTATCCTTTAAATGATTAACTACACGCTCAGTTGCTGCACGAGTATTTGTAAAAATTAAGGTTGTTTCATGTTGCTTTATCAGTCTATCAATTAAATCATACATGTTCAGAGTTAAATTTTCTTCTTCAATTAAATCGCTCGCAACTGAAAGCACTTTTACATCTAACTTTTTGTTCATTTGAACATTTGCTATATAAACTTCTCTTTCTTTATCTATACCAACAAGAAATTTTGCAACTTCTTCTAAAGGAGCTATTGTTGCACTTAAACCAATTTTTATAGGCCAGATAACACTTACATCGTTTAATCTTTCTAAGCTCAAACTCAAATAAGTCCCTCTTTTGTTGTCAAGAGCGTGAATTTCATCAACAATACAAAATTCTACTTTATTTAAAAGCTCAACAAATTTTTTGCTTGTTAAAACAATTGCAAGAGTTTCAGGAGTTGTAATTAAAATGTGGGGGGGAGCTTTTGTCATTTTGGCACGCTCTGAAGAAGAAGTATCCCCAGTTCTTAATGCCACGCGAATTTTCTGTAATTTGATATTTTTTCTTTCTGCTAACTCGTAAATTTCATTTAATGGTTCTATAAGATTTTTATGTATGTCATTTGAAAGAGCTTTCAAGGGAGAAATGTAAACTGAGTAAACTTTATCTTCTAATTCATTTTTTTCAGCCAGTATTATCAGGTAATTTAAAATTGATAAAAATGCTGTCAAAGTTTTTGTTCCTCCTGTAGGAGCAGAAATAAGGATATTTTTTCTTTCCCAGATATTTAAAACACCATATTTTTGTGTTAAAGAAAAATCCTTAAATTTATTGAAAAACCATTCTCTTACAAGAGGGTGCAAACTATTTTTAATATCCTGCATTTTCCTTTCTTTAGCTTCAAGAATTTTTGTCATGTTCATAAATTTTATTTAATTATTTTAATCTTGGATTACTGAAATTTACTTGAAATTTCAGGAGCAGAAAATTCAAAGGATTTTCTTGCATCCAGAAAACCAAACAACACAGGGTTTTCTTGATATAATTAATTAAGAACTTGTTTTTTAAATGTTATACCTTCATTTCTTAGTAGTTCAAAAGATTTATAAATATATATGAAATATTTTTCATATGACTAAGAACTGTAGTGGGCAAACATATCATATATTTTTTCGAAATCTCGCAAACCCAATAAAAACAAATATTCTTTCTGCTCTAAAAGAAAAAAATATGTCTGTAAAAGAGCTTTCAGAGAAAACAAGAATAGAACAAAGCAAACTCTCCCATGCTCTTTCATCTTTAAGAGGTTGTAGTATTGTTATGGCAAATCAAAAAGGTAAAGAGAGGATTTATAGTTTGAATAAAAAAACAATACTTCCTATTTTGAAAATCCTCGATAAACATAAATGTAAATTTTGTAAATTTAAAAAATGAGAACCATATATATGGATAATGCTGCAACAACAAAAGTTGCACCAGAAGTTTTGAAAGCTATGGCTCCTTATTTCAATGAAAAATACGGAAACGCATCTTCGCAGCATTTTAAAGGAAGAGAAGCAAAAGAAGCTTTGGAAAAAGCAAGAAAAATTATTGCTAAATCTATAAATGCAAAACTAAATGAAATTGTTTTTACTTCTGGGGGAACAGAGAGTAATAATTTTGCAATTAAAGGAATGTTTTTTTGGTTTAAAGAGAATCAGCCAGAAAAAAATCATGTTATCACAACAAAAATTGAACACGACTGCGTTTTGAATATATGTAAATGGCTAGAAACTCAAGGAGCAGAAGTTACTTATTTAAATGTTGATAAAGAAGGATTTGTTAATTTAGAGCAATTAAAAAATTCAATTACAGATAAAACTTTTCTTGTCTCAATAATTCATGGAAATAATGAAATTGGAACAATTCAAAACTTAGAAGAAATAGGAAAAATCTGCAAGGAAAAAAATGTTGCTTTTCATTCAGATGCCTGTCAGAGTTATACAAAAGTTCCTATAAATGTCAGAAAGCAAAATCTTTCTTTTTTGACGATAAATGCGCATAAGATTCATGGTCCAAAAGGAATTGGAGCGCTTTACATGAGGAGAAAAACAGAAATAACTCCTTTTTTTCACGGGGGTGGACATGAAAGAGGTTTTAGGAGTGGAACAGAAAATGTTTCTGGAGTTGTTGGATTTGCAAAAGCAGTTCAAATTGCAAATAAAAAAGATGTTGAAAAAATGAAAAAACTTAGAGATAAATTAATTAAAGAAATTTTGAAAATTCCTAATACAAATCTTAATGGACCAAAAAAAAGATTATGTAATAATATTAATATTTCATTTAGTAATATTGAAGGAGAAGCTGTAGGAGGTTATTTAGAACATGAAGGAATCTGCACATCAACAGGAAGTGCATGCTCGTCACATAGTTTAGAAACAAGTCATGTTTTAAAAGCAATCGGGCTTTCAGATCTGCAAGCAAACAGTTCAATAAGAATTAGTTTAAGCAAGTACACAACAGAAGAAGAAATAGATTATGCAATCAAAGCAATAAATAAAGTTGTTAAAAAATTGAGAAAAATTAGTCCTCTCGCTCAATTAAATTTTGGAGGTGAAAATGGGAAAAGCTTTTAAGAAACATGCTTGTGAATTCAAAAATGAATCAGAATGTGAAGAAGAACTTGATGAAATTAATGAAGATTACGAAGACGAAGAAGCTAATGAATTTGGAGAATAACATGATAACAAAAAAAAGCAAGTTAAAAGATATATTGGAAAATAACCCAGACGCAGCTGAAATTTTGTTTAATGCTGGTTTGGCGTGTATTGGTTGTCCTATGGCTATGCAGGAAACTTTAGAACAAGGTTGCAAAGCTCACGGTATGACAAAAAAGCAGATTGGGAAATTAATTAAAAAACTAAATAAGAAATAATTTACTCCTCGTAAACTCGTGAAAATTAATAAAATGGTAATCAGAAACATTCAAAAATCAGATTATAATGACTATGTTCAGTTAAATAAAATACCAATAGAAAGTTGCAAAGTAATTTTCTCAAATTTATAAAAAATGGCAGAAATATATTCAAAGGAACTCTTAAAGCATTTTAAAAATCCAAAGTTTGTGAAACAAATAAAAAATCCCAGTGGGAAAGGTGAGGTTGGAAATATTCGTTGCGGAGATGTTATGCATTTGCAGATAAAAGTTGATAAAAAAACAGAAAAAATAAAAGACATAGGATTTCAAACTTTTGGTTGTGCTGCAGCAATTGCGAGTAGTGATGTTGTTTGCTATCTTGCAAAAGGTAAAACAATTGAAGAAGCAAAAAAAATTACAAAAGATGATATTATTAAAGAACTTAAAACAATGCCTCCAATAAAAATACATTGTTCTGTTCTTGGAATTGAGGCATTGAAAAAAGCAATTAAAGATTATGAGAGGAAAGTAAATGTTTGAGGATATTAAATCGATTTTTAAAAATGACCCTGCTGTGAAAAATATTGAGTTTTTGTTTTATCCAAGTTTGCACGCAATTGTTGTTCATCGTTATTTTTCTCATCCCTTATATATAATTAAAATTCCATTTGTTCCTCGTTTGATGTCTCAGATAATGCGTTTTTTAACTGGAATAGAAATTCATCCTGGAGCGAAAATTGCCCGAGGATTTTTTATTGACCATGGTATGGGAGTTGTTATAGGAGAGACAGCAGAGATTGGTAAAAATTGCGTGATGTTTCATAATGTTACTCTCGGAGGAACTGGGAAAGACAAAGGTAAGAGACATCCTACTTTAGGAGATAATGTTAATATTGGCACTGGCGCGATTTTGTTGGGAGCAATAAAAATTGGGAGCAATGTTAAAGTTGGTGCAGACACTTTAATTATAAATCATGATGTTCCAGATAATTGTACTGTTGTTGGAACGCCTGGAAAAATTGTTAAATTAAATAACAAGAAAGTAAATATAGAATTGAAGAAAAGTGGAAAATAAAAAAGTAGGATTTTTGATTATTGGAATTGCTGTTGTAATGGCGATAATAGTTTGGATTTTTAACTCTGCATTAAATAGTATTGTTGGACTGAGTTGCACACATGGTTCAGAATGTTCGATGTATGATACAATAAGAGTTCAAACAGGATTAAGTTTAGCAATTGTGGGTGTAATCATAGCTATTGGTTTATTTATTATGTTTGCAAAACCAAAAGAGAGAATAATTGTGAAGAAGATTAAAGAGAAAAAGAAAAAGCTTAAGTTAGATAATTTAGATAAAAATGAAAAGAATGTTATTAAATTGTTGCAACAAGAAAATGGTGCAATATTCCAGTCAGCCTTGATGGAAAAACTTGAGATTGGGAAAGTTGGAGTGACAAGACTTCTTGACAAACTTGAAGCAAAGCAACTTATAGAAAGAAAGCGAAGGGGAATGAATAATATTGTTGTTTTGAAAAATTCGTAAGGAATTTTTGAATTTATTATAAGTTATATATTAAAGAGAGAGTTTGGTGATATTTTATGTGCATTAATTAATTTACATGTTTTATAGCATTTATTATGTATACCTTGCTGATTATTATAATTGTAGTTTATTTGTTAATCAAATTACATCCTAAGATAGAAGAACTTTTGAATTAGTCTCATGAAACTAGTTTCACCAAAGTGGTTATAATAAAAGATTTCTTGGAATTTGTAATTAAATTTGAGGACAAAATGCCAAAAAAGAAAAAAGACACGCAGTTTATTGCGCAGGTGGTTGCTATTGTTATTTTAGCAGGTTTATTGATTTTCGGGCTTGCAAAAGGTAGTGGAGGAAGCACTGAAATTGGATTAGTTGCTGCTTCAGATGTTGTTCCTACTGGAATGCCTACTATTTATGGGCAGGAATTAGAGGTTAGTTATGATGATGTTTCTCCTAATAACCAGCAATTAGCAGATGCAACAATAAGAAAACTTGCTGCAATAGATACAAGCGAGACTCTTACAGGAGCAAACTTACAGAGATATATAGATATACTGTATTATCAGGAAAATGGAATTTCCTGTGAGTTTTGCTGTGGAGCTCGTTCAGTAATCTTTGAGAATGGAGAACCTGCATGCGGTTGTGCGCATAGTTATGCAATGAGAGGACTGGCGAAGTATTTGATAAAATTCCATGGAGATGAATTCAGTGATGAGCAAATTTTAGAAGAAATTGGAAAATGGAAAGTTTTGTTTTTTCCAGGAATCCATGAGCAAAAAGCAGATATTTTAGAAAGCCAAGATATTGAAATGAATTACATTAATCTTGCAAGCAATGCATATAGAGGAATTGAACAAGGGCAAGCATCAGGTGGCATGGTAGGAGGCTGTTAAATGGAAGACTGCTGTAAACCAGATAATGATAAAAAAGACAAAGCAGGAAAAATGGTTGACTTGAAGAGTGTTATTCTCTGGGTAATCATTGGAGTGCTTGCAGTTGCAGTAATTTATGTCTTGTTTTTCAGGGGGGCAGGAAGCGGAAACGCTATTGCTTCTGCAGGACAGGCATCAAAAACAGCTAGTACCATGGTTGGAGGTTGCTGATGAAAAAGAAATTTTTTATTTTTTTATTTATTTTTTTAATACTCACTGCAGGAATTTATGCAATTGTAAAAATAAGGGCCATGCCTGGACAATATGATGGATTTGCGCAATGCCTTACAGAAAAACAAGTTACAATGTATGGAACAGATTGGTGCAAATATTGCCAACAGCAAAAAGGCATGTTTGGAAAATCATTCAAATATGTTAATTATGTGAATTGTGATTTTAATGAACAAGAATGCGATACTGCAGGAGTTCAAGGATATCCAACATGGGAGATTAATGGCGAGGTTTACTCAGGTGTTCAACCATTAGAATACTTATCAAGTTTGTCAGAGTGTGAGCTATAATGAAAAAAATAACATTAATACCAATAATATTAGCATTATCATTAGTACTTATTCCATTGGTATCTGCTCATTGTCCTTTATGCACTGCAGGAGCTGTTGCAGGAGTAGGAGCAGCAAGATATTTTGGAGTGGATGATTCAATTGTTGGGCTGTTTTTGGGAGCATTGATTATCTCAAGTGCATTATGGTTTAACAAATGGTTAAAAAAAAGAGTAAAGAGAATTAATTTTCCAGGACAAGAAGTATTATTAATTATAATAACTTTCTTGCTTTTTGTAATTCCTTTTTATTCAGCTGGTTTGATTACAAATTTTGACATGGTAAAGAGCATGCCAGAGCATCATGCAATGCTTGGTTTGGGTGTTTATGGAATTGACAAGCTTTTCTTTGGGATGATTATTGGGAGTTTGGTGATCTGGGGAGCTTTTATTCTTAGTGATTATATCAAGAAAAAAAGAGGGAAAGTTCTTTGGCCTTTTCAGGGAATATCCTTCATGGCTGTTGCTCTTGGAATATTAACATTAATTTTCTGGCTTATAACAAAATGAATCAGAATTAAAATTTAATCAAAAATGAACTACACTCGCGCTAAAGCGCGAGGTATCGATAATAAAATGTTAAAACTAACAAACCCAAGGTTGAGAAGAACTAAAGTAGTTGGTTATAGCCAGTATGATTTTACTTTATTAACAGAATTAAATTTTGAGGACGGCGATTCCTCCCAAAACTTAAAAGTCTGGGTATCCTCGCCGTGATGTAATGAACACAAAAGAATTTGTAAAAAAGGTTAATGAGTTTAATAAAGAAAATAAATTAGATTTGTCTAGTGGAGAGGACTTATCAATTGCATTAATGAATCTGGTAAGTTTAGAAGAGCATGCTTATTTTAGTTATATGAAAACAGATGATAGAAAATTCCTTGATTTGCTAAATAAGGTTCGAGAAATTAGAAAGGAACATTTAAAGAAAATTGTGAAAGAAAATGATGCAGAAGTTTGGTGCATGAGCAAGCATTTTCTTGCTTCTTCAATGAGGCTTATTGAAACAGGAAACAAATTTTTAAAAGAAGGAAAAAAGCAAGAAGCAGAAAAGATGTATGGAGATGGTTTTGAACTTTATTCTATGTTTTGGGAGATAAACTTGCAGGATTTTAAATCAAAAATTAAAACTAAAAAGGGAAAGTTTTCGCAGGCTCTGAAAAAAGTTTTAGACTGTTGTAGGGAATGAAATCAAATAATAAAAACACAAAGAAGAGAGCGATTAGGAATGGCGCAATTGCTATTTTTTTAGTCTTGAGTTTAAACTTGATAGTCTTATCTTTATTGAAATTCCCTTCAATGGCAACAGAAATCATAGAAAAATACTGGTATCTGCTTATTTTGCTTATATAGGAGTTCTAGCTGGAACTATTATGTATAGTTAAATTAGATTAGACTTTAGATAAGCCAAACGAAAAATCAACATGACAAAAAAAATATACAAAATCCAAGGAATGCACTGTGCTTCATGCGCAGTTAATATAGAAAGAGCTGTCAAAAAAGTCAAGGGAGTGGAAAAGGCGAATGTAAATTTCACCAATAAAAAAGCATATATCGAATTTGGAGATAATGTAAATGATGAAAAAATAAAAAAAGCTGTTTCTGGTGTTGGAGATTATAAAGCTTATTCTGAAGAAGAAAGTGAAAATGAAGATGAAAAAACAGAAAAAAATTTAGAAAAAACAACTGAAACAACAACTTTTATTATTAAAGGCCTCGACAACCAACATTGCTCTATGGTGATTAAAAAAGCTCTTAAAAAAATTGGTGCAGAAAAAATTAACTTGAACATTAATACTCATAAAGCAACTGTAACTTATTCTATTTCTAAAGAAAAAATAATTCAGACAATAAAAGATGCTGGTTATGAAGTTGTTGAAGAAAAAGAAGAACAAAAAGATGTTGAAGTTAAAGAAATGGAAACAGCTAAAAAAAGAATGATTTATTCTTGGCTGTTTGCTCTGCCAATTGGTATTTTAATGATTATTGAAATGTTCACTTCTTTAAAAGTTCCTTATGTTGATTATATTTTTATTTTGGCAGCGATTCCTGTTTTATTTATTCTCGGAAGAAAAACCTATATTTCTGGAATAAAGTCTGCAAGATATTTAGCATTCAATATGGATTTTTTGATTATGCTTGGAACTTTTATAGCTTTTTTAACAGGAATATTGAAATTTTTCATGCCAATTGAAAATTATGCTGCAATAGCTGCAATGATTATGGCTTTTCATCTTACAGGAAGATTTGTTGAAGCAAAGGCAAGAGGTAAAGCATCTCAAGAAATTAAAAAGTTATTGAAATTAGGTGCTAAAACTGCTGTTGTATTAAGAGAGAAAAAAGAAATTGAAATTCCTATTTCTGAAGTAAAAATTGGAGACATGATGATTATTAAACCAGGAGAAAAAATTCCGACAGATGGCATAGTTGTGAAGGGAGAAAGTGCAGTTGATGAATCTATGGTTTCAGGAGAATCTCTTCCAGTTGAAAAAAATAAAGGAGATAAAGTTATAGGAGCAACAATAAATCAAGACGGAGTTTTATATGTCAAAGCAGAAAAAATAGGAAAAGATACTTTTTTGAGCAATATAATAAAACTTGTTGAAGAAGCTCAGGGAAGCAAAATACCGATTCAGGAATTTGCTGACAAAGTTACAAGCAAGTTTGTTCCTGTTATTATTGGAGTTGCAATTTTGACATTCGTGATATGGTTTATATTTCCTGATTTCATGAAGAACATTGCTTCATTTTTTTCATTTTTACCTTGGATAAATTTTAGTGTTAGTTCTGTAGCGTTGGCATTGTTCGCAGCAATAGCTGTTTTAGTTATTGCATGTCCTTGCGCTCTTGGTTTAGCAACGCCAACAGCATTAATGGTCGGAAGTGGATTAGGAGCAAAAAAAGGAATTTTCATAAGAAAAGGAGAAGCAATACAAACAATGAGAGAAATCAAAATAATTGTTTTTGACAAAACAGGGACAATAACAAAAGGAAAACCAGAGGTTACAGATGTTATCTCTGTTGATAAAAATAATGAAAAAGAATTGTTAAAAATAGCTGGTTCAGCAGAAAATGCCTCAGAGCATCCAATCTCAAAAGCAATTGTAAATAAAGCTAAAAAAGAAAAAATAAATTTCCTTGAAGTGAAAAACTTTAAAGCACAGAGAGGAAGAGGCATTACTGCAACACTCAACAAAAAAAGCATTGTAATTGGAAACAGAAAACTTATGCAGGAAGCTAAAATAGCTATTAAAGAGTATGAAGAAAAAATAAAATCCTTGGAAATTCAAGGAAAAACTGTGATTATAGTTTCTGTTAATAAAAAAATTGAAGGAATAATCGCTGTGGCAGATACTATTAAAGAAGATTCAAAACAAGCAATTTCAGAATTAAAAAAAATGGGATTAAAAACAGCCATCATAACAGGGGATAATAAAAGAACAGCTGAAGCAATTGCAAAACAAGTTGGAATTGAAGAAGTTTTAGCAAATGTTCTTCCAGAAGAGAAAGTTAAAAAAGTTAAAGAATTACAAAAACAAGGAATGGTTGCTTTTATTGGAGATGGAATAAATGATGCCCCTGCATTAAAACAAAGTAATGTAGGTATTGCAATAGGAACAGGAACAGATATTGCGATTGAATCCGGAGATATTATCCTTGCAAAAGGAAATCTTTCGGGAGTAGTCTCGGCAGTAAAGATTAGTAAGGCCACATTTAAAAAAATAAAACAAAACTTGTTTTGGGCTTTTGGTTATAATATCATAGCAATACCATTAGCAATGATAGGAATTTTACATCCAGTAATTGCAGAAATTGCAATGGCAACCTCAAGTGTAAGTGTTGTAATGAATGCTAATTTGTTAAGGAGAAAGAAAATCTGAAGAAAAATAATATCTTTAAATAATTTAAATTTTTCTTTTAATTATGGATTTTAATATAGAAAAAAAAGTCAAGCAAACTTTATCCAAAATAAAGTTAAATAAAAATGAAAAAATTCTTGTCGCCTTGTCTGGAGGAAAAGATTCAAGCGTAACAGCTTATCTCCTTAATAAATTAGGTTATAATATTGAAGGATTTCATATTGATTTAGGTATGGGAAAGTATAGTGAAAAATGTTTGAAAGCTGTGAAAGAATTAGGTGAAAATTTGAAAATGAAAATTCATATTTATGATATAAAAAAAGAGATGGGAAGCAGTATGTGTTATTTGCGTTCAGCAATTCAGTCACAAAAATCATTAAAGAATTGTGCGATTTGTGGAGTTTTTAAAAAATGGATTATGAATAAAGAAGCGAGGAAATTAAAGGCAGATAAAATTGCAACAGGACATAATCTCGATGATGAAAGCCAGACTTTTTTAATCAATATCTTTAAAGGTTCTCCAGAATTGAGTCTAAATATAGGAGCAATAAGCAGGGAAATAAAGAATACAGGATTCATTCCAAGAATAAAGCCCCTATTTTATATTCCTGAAGAAGAAGTCAGGGGATACTCAAAGAAAAATAAACTCCCTGTTATCTATGAAAAATGTCCGTGTGCACTAGATTCTTACAGAATTCAAGTAAGAAAATTTGTTAAGAAATTATCTGACAAAAATAAAAAGAACATAATAAAAAATTCTCAAAAAATTTTAAAGAACTTCGTCGAAAGCATTGGACGCGAAAGTTTCAATATAAATTATTGTGAAATTTGTGGAGAGCCATGCAGAGATAAGATTTGTAAAAGATGTCAATTGATGGAGATTAAAGGATAAAAATGTCTGCTGACGCAGTAATATCTAAGATAGTTAATAGATAAATATCTGATAAATTAAATTTTTAGGTCCTCTTTGATTAACATTATATTAATTCTTGCGAATTTTGTGAGCAACAATCATAAGCGAGCCTCAAAAAGGCGAGTGATTAATTCAATTATTTTATTTCTTTTTAGAACTTTTTTTTGTTGATTTTTTCTTTGATGTCTTTTTCTTAGAAGGTTTCTTTTTCATTTTTGAAAAAACAAAAATATAAAGAATAGGCAAGATTCCTACTGTATTAATTATTGCTAAAATTATAAACCATGCAACAGAACCTTTTTTTGCAGCTTTCCATAAAGCAAGAAGCATCCACACAAAACTCCAAACAAATAAAATTGTTAAAAAACCTACAGATATTCCTAATTCCTCTGTTATCAGTGAAATATATTCTGCCATTTTCCTCTTTTATGAATTGTTAAAGATTGAAGAGTTTAAAAATTTTTGGAAATAAGGCTTGGTATTTATCGCCTCTTTTTGTGTTACAAATTAAAATTATAAAATTTTTAATCTATCTTTATTTAAAATTAAATCTAAAATAATCTGAGAGTAACGAGCAGGAAATAGTTTCTGTGTTATTATGTTTTAGTACGCATAAATCTTTAAATAGTAATTATATTTCAATTCTATTATTATACAAATTATGGTTATAAATAGATTATAACATACAATATATTGTATACTTAAAAATGGATTGTCCATATTGCTCAAACTCTGCGTCAAGAGTCACTGATAAAAGAAAATCTCCTGTGGGAATAAGGAGACGAAGAGAATGTTTGAAATGTGGAAAGAGATTTACCACATATGAAAAAGTAACAAAAGAAGATTTGTATGTTATAAAAAAAGACGGACGAAGAGAGAGATTCGATGTTGAAAAACTTGAAAAAGGGATTGAAAAAGCATTTGAAAAAAGACCTGTTTCAAAAGAAAAAATAGATAAAATGATGCATGAAATTGAAGAGGGGTTGAGAAAAAAAGGAAAAAAAGAAGTGAAAAGTTCAGCTGTAGGTGAATTAGTTATGAGGAAAATAAAAAAACTTGACAATGTGGCTTATATAAGGTTTGCATCAGTATATCGGGATTTTCAGGATGTTAAAGACTTCAGAAAAGAAATGAAGGAGTTGAAGTAAATGGAAAAAGGATATCAAAAAAAGCTGGATATTGAAAGATATTTTATAGAAGAGGGAAAATCTCCTGAAAGTTATTTTGAATGGGAAAGAGGAGATATTAATATTTCAGATGATAGTGGCAAAGATTCATTTATTCAAAAAAATGTTGAATTTCCAAAACAATGGGGTCCTTTGGCAAGAAAAATTGTTGGTTCAAAATATTTTTTTGGTGAAAATGGAACCTCTCAAAGAGAGAGTTCATTAAAAGACTTGGTTGGAAGAGTTAGTGAAACAATGTCAGAGTGGGGTGTAAAACAAGAATATTTTTCAAAAGAAGATGCTAAAGTTTTCTCAGATGAACTTGCTTATTTTGCATATTCACAAAAAATGGCATTTAATTCTCCTGTATGGTTTAATGTTGGTCTGCATAAAAGAGATAAAGGAAGTAATGAAAAAAAAGAAGCGTACATAATGAACAATAAAGGAAAGGCAGTTTCTTTGCCTATAGGAAAAGATAGAATTTATCCTCAGACTTCTGCGTGTTTTATACAGCATGTTGATGATAGTATGGAAGGGATTATGGATTTAGCAAAAAATGAAGCACTTTTATTCAAGTATGGCTCTGGAACAGGAACTAATTTATCTACACTTCGTTCTTCAAAAGAAAAATTATCCGGAGGAGGAAAACCTTCTGGACCTTTAGCTTATTGGGCATTTTATGACAAAGTAGCAGGAATTGTTAAATCTGGAGGAAAAACAAGAAGAGCTGCAAAAATGGATATACTTAACATAAGCCACCCAGATATAAAAGAATTCATAGAATCTAAAATTAATGAAGAAAAAAAATTACATATATTAATTGATAATGGAATTTCTTGGACAGAAGCTCAGGAAAGTGTTAATTATCAAAACACAAATATTTCTGTTAGAGTGACTGATGATTTTATGCAGGCTGTTGAAGAAGATAAAGAATGGAAAACCATACCTGTTCATAATAAAAAACTTGCAGATGAAATGCCAAAATACAAAGCAAGCGATTTATTTAAAAAAATTGCAGAAGGAACTCATTTTTGCGGTGATCCTGGAGTACAATTTCATGATACAATAAATAAATGGCACACCTGCCCAAATTCTGGAGAAATAGAAGCTTCTAATCCTTGTACAGAATATATGCATGTCAATGATAGCTCGTGTAATCTTGCTTCGCTAAATCTTATGAAATTTTTCAATATGGGGGATTCTTTTAAGTCTGCAAAATTTGAAAGTGAAGAATTCAAACATGTTGTTAGATTAACTGCAATTGCACAAGATCTTGAATTTGATAATTCTTCTTTTCCAACAAAAAAAATAGCTGAAAATTCCCATAAATTCAGACCTCTTGGAATGGGCTATGCAAACCTTGGTTCTCTAGTTATGTCTTTGGGACTGCCTTATGATTCTGAAGGAGCTAGAGCAGTAGCTTCTTCAATAACTAGTTTAATGACAGGAACAGTTTATGAAACTTCTACAGAAATGGCAGAAAAAATTGGAACTTTTGAAGAGTTTGAAAAAAACAAAGAACCGATGCTAAAAGTTATGAAAATGCATAAAGATGCATTAGATAAAATTGATAAAACAAAGATTCCAAATGGTTTGGAAAACATTTTAGAAGAAGCTGAAAAAACTTGGGATAATGTTATTAAAAGGGGAGAGAAGTATGGGTTTAGAAATGCTCAGGCAACAGTTCTTGCACCAACAGGAACAATTGGTTTTATGATGGACTGTGATACAAAAGGTATTGAGCCAGAAATAGGATTAATTCAAACAAAACTTCTTTCAGATGGGGGAATTTTAAGGTTGGTAAATAATAATGTAAGACCCACATTAGAAAAATTAGGATATGATTCTAGGAAAATAGAACAAATAGTAGATTATATAGAGAAAGAAGAAACAATTGAAAATGCACCAAATATAAAAGAAGAGCATTTGCCTATTTTTGATTGTGCTAATAAACCTAAGCAAGGCAAGAGAACAATCTCTTCTTATGGACATTTAAAGATGATGTCTGCAGTTCAGCCATTCTTATCTGGTGCTATTTCTAAAACAGTTAATCTTCCTGAAGAAGCAAATGTAGAAGAGATAGAACAGGTTTACAAAGATGCATGGAAAATGGGGCTTAAAGCTGTTGCATTATACAGAGATAATAGCAAAAGAATTCAACCTCTGAATTTCAAAAAGAAAAATTTAGAAGAAGTTGCTAAACCTGTTAGAAGAAAACTTCCTGTAACTGCTGATTCAAAGAGGCATAAATTTAATATTGTGGGGCATGAAGGGTATCTACATGTTGGATTGTATGAGGATAAAACTCCTGGAGAAACTTTTATGGATATGCACAAAGAAGGAAGTACTATTAAAGGTTTGATAAATGCTCTTGCTATTTCTACATCCCTAAATCTTCAATATGGTGTTCCTTTAGAAGACTTAGTTAAAAAATTTAGACATCAAAAATTTGAACCAAGAGGTTTAGTTTTAGAAGGGCATCCTGAAATCAAAACAGCAGATTCAATTGTTGATTATATTTTCCACTTCTTAGAAAAACAATTTTTAGATAATGGAAATGATGAAGGCTATGAACATTTAGATAATGGAGATGAGTTAAAAATTGAAAACTCCTTTATTAATTCAAAAAAAGATCCAAATGATATTGAAGAAAAAGGGGGATTTTGTGCTCAATGTGGAACTCAGATGATAAAAAAAGGGCATTGTGTTGAAACCTGTCCTAAATGTGGATGGGAAGATGCGAGGGGTTGTGGAGGTTAAAACATATTTCCTAAGATAAAAGTTTATTTAAAGTTAAGAAAATTTTTTAAAAAATGTCAAAAGAGAATCAAAATTATTTAAGAGGAGATGGGACTATTCCTATAATTCATGTTGAAGCTGAAAATTTAGCAGAAGCTACACATAAATCAATTATTGCTTGTCATGACTATGGTGCAAGAGTAGAAACACCTAAACACAAGCCAGGAATGAGTTTAGGTTATGATGCAGATATTACAGTTAAGGTAAATAATCCTGACTCAGAACCTAAGATTTATTTTCCTGGGATTCACGACGATGGAAGAGGTGTAATGCAGTATATTCTAGAAGTCACTCATGGAATTCATAATCACTGGAAGAAAAATCAAGAACATCCAGAGTGGTGGGGTTATACTTATAATGAAAGATTCGCTCCACAGATTCCAGATGTTTTAACAAGAATAAAATATGATTGGGAGAATAAAAATAGAATTACTGGAAGAGATTATAATTTTGGAATTTGGAGACCAGAAGAAGATGCAACAGTAGAACAAGAAGATCCTCCTTGCTGGCAAAGAGGGAATCTCAGATTTTTAACAAATAATAAAGGTGAAACTGTAATGAATTATATTACTGATTGGAGAAGCAGAGATTTACTAAAAGCATGGAATGAGAACAATATTGGACAAATAGAACTAATGAAACTATTTGCTTTAAAAGTTTCTGATATGTTGAATATTCCCATAAAATCAGGAGCATATATTGACCATTCAAGTTCATTACATCTTTATGGATTATATGTTGATAGAGATAATTTAGAGCAACAGATAGAACAAATGAAAAAAACAGGATATGAAAAAAAGAGTATGTCTCTTGAAGATTATTTTTCTGTTCCAGATATGAACACGTCTAAAAACCTAAAACAATTAATTGCTGTACAATCAGATGCAGAGGCAAGAGGACATGGTTTAAATCAATCCAAGCAAACTTTAGAAAATTTAGGTTATGATGTGGATAATTTTTCTTATCCAGAAGAATGGGATACCTGGCCTGCTTCCTGGGATGTTTAATTAGTTTAAGTTATCAAGATTTTTGGTTCAGAAATGAATGACTCCGCGCTAAAGCGCGAGGTATTGATAATAAAATGTTAATGGAAATCAATCCAGGGTTGAGAAGAACTAAAGTAGTTGGTTATAGCCAGTATGATTTTACTTTATTAACAGAATTAAATTTTGAGGACGGCGATTCCTCC